>SKLO01000050.1 GCA_007123195.1 Verrucomicrobiales bacterium
CGCCCGGGGGAACCACCGGCTCCCGATCGCCGATCCGCATGCCCAGCTCGCCCTTGAGGACCCAGAAGCCCTGCTCATGACCGTGGGCATGCCAGGCCTGCAGGTCCGTTTCCTGACCGGCCGGAATCCGCACCATCCGGGCGTCAAAACCGCCGCTGGTGAGGCCGGGATCGGTCAGGTCGGCACGGGAGCGGCCGTTGTCATCAGGTTGCCAGTCGAGCTGGGCGGGGGTCCGGATGAGTGGGCGTGGGGTGGATCCATTCATGAGCCTATTCTCTGCCGCAAGAGTGCGATTTCAAGGGCGGTTCGGGCGCCTGCGCCGATCACCACACTACAGGCGCGGCGGCGTGGTTCAATCCGGCGTCACCCGGTCGCGGGTGATGCGTGGCCAGTCGTCGGTGCGGAACGACGAGGCCGGCAAGCCGGCTCCGTTCACCAGGTTGACTCGCTCGGGGTAGCTGTCCCAGGCGTAGCGCACCGCCACCGGCGTCTCGACCGCTTCAGCGCTGACAATCACCCGGTGGTCCTCGATCACCGCTTCGGCGACGTGCCAGACCTGATCCTCGCCAGCCAGTTCAAAGCCGGTCACGGGTTGGTCGTCTGCCAGCGTGCGCAGGCCATCGGCGTGGTCAAAGGTCAGTTCCATGCCGCGCTCGGTGACCTCATGCGCCGACAGCACGGGTCCCGATGGCACCACGTCCTCGCGCCCGTAGGTGTGGTGCAGCGCCCACAGAGCCAGCCGTCGGCCGACTTCCTGCTTGTTGCCCGGGTGGATGTCGGCCGGGTCGCCGATGTCGTGGGCCACCGCCATGCCGGTGTTGGGGGTGTTGAGCGCGGTCAGCAACTGGGCCTCCTGCAGCTCGAGCCACTGCTCAGCGGCTTGCGCCCCGCCTTGCGGCCGGAACCCGGCCAGTTGCACCTGGATGAACGGAAACTCGACGGCCCACAGCTGTCGCCAGTCGCCGATCAGGGCGGGCATCAGCTCGCGGTATTGAACCGCGCGCGAAGCATTGGACTCGCCCTGATACCAGATGGCGCCCCGCATCGCGTAGCCGACCAGCGGATGGATCATCTGGTGGTAGAGGTTCGAGTAGTGGTGGTTGGACAACGAGGGATCGGCCTCGGCTCCGGGAGCCCCGGGAACCTGTTGCACACCGGCACCCTCGCGCCGGCGCTCGATGTTGCCGAACAAAGTGCCGGCCGAGTTGTTCTCCCAGCCGCGCTGGCGTTCGATGGCGCTCATCCGCCGCTGCAGTCCGCCCTGTTGCCAGGTCAGGCGGCGCACGTCCCAGGCTTCCAGAATGGCGGCCGCGGCCGCGGTCGATCGCAGGGTGGGCTCGCTGGTCCAGGCCTCGACCCGGGTGCCACCCCAGGAGGTGTGGAGGATTCCGACCGGCACATCGAGTTCGCCCTGCAGGTGGCGCGCGAAGTAGTAACCGACCGCCGAAAACCCGGCGACGGTTTCCGGGTGGCATACCAGCCAGTGTCCGCGGAGGTCGTCCTGCGGTTCCCGTGCCGTTTCGCGCATCACGTTGAGCATTCGCAGGCGCGGGTGATCGCCGTTGGCGATCTCGGTTTCGGGATCGGCCGACTGGGCGACCGACCACTGCATGTTCGACTGCCCGGAAGCCAGCCAGACCTCGCCGACCAGCACGTCCCGCAGCAGCAGCAGCGAGTGCCCTTCGACCTGCAGGTCGCGCGGCTCGGAACTGGCTTCCATGGGGTCAAGGGTGACGCGCCATGATCCCGAGGCATCGGCGGTGGTGCGGTGCTCCTGGTCGCCAAAGCGCACCGTGACGGGCTCGTTGCGCTGGGCGCTGCCCCAAACCGGCACCGGTTGATCACGCTGGAGCACCATGTGGTCGCCGAACACGGCGGGCAGCGTGGGGTTGGCGAGCAGCGTCGCCCCCCAGGGCCAGGTCGTCAGCGAGGCGGCGCTGATGACCAGGGTGGTGACGAGCGCCAGCGGTCTGCAGGCGGCAGGCCCGCGCGCGGACCGGATCGGGGTGGTTGCGGTGTGGTTCATGGCATCAAGGGAACTGCGGGGAACAGGAGCCGGTGTCGAGCCGTGCCTGGTGATGGGGTGAGGACCGGCAAAGGTGGCGGGGACGCCATCGGGCGGCTGCCGGCACCCTGCGCCGGCGCGGTCCGGGTGGTCCTGCGCTGGCGCCAGCTTACGTAGCCCCTGCGTCGCCGGGTGCAAGCCCTGGAAACGCGCCCGCGCGAACCTTCTGGATGGCCCTCGGCGATCGATTCTGCCGGGTTTGACGGAAGTTTCATTTATTTCCGAAAGTAGATAATAAGGCGTGACTCTATTGAACATGAGAAGGTTACGATGATTTTACGGCAGCCATCGAATGGTGGCAGCGACACATTTTCTCTGGACAAGTGGCCTTCCTTGTGAAAAAATTCACAAGCAATCGACCGTGCCCGAACCTTTTCACCCGTTGCTTCCACCATGATGATCACCTTGACCCCGAGCGACACCGCCCTGCGCTTCCCGTTCCAATTGGTTGCCGAACCATTGGCCCAGGTGGAGCAGGCCATCCGCGGCGAGGCCCGTGCCTTCGATCCGGGCGTGGAGGGCTACGTGGCCTACGTCTGCGGCTCGAGCGGCAAACGCATCCGGCCGGCGCTGGCGTTGCTGGCGGGCGGCGCCACCGGCGGCTACCACGAGGGCCACCAGCGGCTGGGCCTGATCCTCGAACTGATCCACGTCGCGTCGCTGGTGCACGACGACATCATGGACGGGGCCGCCACCCGGCGCAGCATGCCGACCGCCGCCGCCAAGTGGGGCGGATCCCTCAGCGTGCTGCTCGGCGACGCCCTGTTCGCCCATGCCCTCGAGCTGGCCACCCGCTATGATGATGTGGAAATGTGCCGCCAGATCTCCCGGGCGGCACGCGATGTGTGCTCGGGTGAAATCCTGCAGACCCAGCGCCGGTTCGACCTGAACCTCACGGTCGACGACTACCTGCGCATCCTGCGGATGAAAACCGGGGCCTTGTTCACTGCCGCCACGGCGCTCGGTGCCCGGCTCAACGACCAGCCCGAGCGGGTGGTCCAGGCCCTGCACGATTACGGCGACAAACTCGGCACCGCCTACCAGATCTACGACGACTGCGTGGACCTGGTGGGATCCGAGGAGCGGGCCGGCAAGACCCTCGGCACCGACCTGGCCAAGGGCAAGCTGACGCTGCCCGTGCTCTACCTGTTGGAAGGCGCCTCCGGACCGCAGAAGGACAAGCTGCGGCGCATGCTGATCGAGCGCGAGCCGGTCGATGTCGATGTGCTGGCAGGCATTGCCGACTACGTCGGCGCGGTCGATGCCGCGGTGGCCACCGCGGCCACCATGGTGGCGGAGGCGGCGGCCGAACTGGACTGCCTGCCGGGCGGCGACCATCACGACGCCCTGATCGGGCTGACCGACTATCTTGCAGGACTGCTCGAGCGCTGCCGGCTGGGTCGCTGAGCTTGGCCAAGGGCATCCATGCCCCCACCGCCGCGCCGCTCTCCCACCCCCGCGGCGGTGACGTCCCAGAGTGAAGGCAGACATTCCTGTCTGCCGTTGCCAATGGCAAGACCACGGCCCAGCCCACCAACCCGAGCGCGGGAAACCCACAAGATCATCCAAGCGCCCAAGCCGTGGGCACGCCTCCCGGGGTGTCGTGAGCAGACAAGAATGTCTACTCCACACTGCCAACCCCGCCGCCCGCTTGCGTGACGTAGAAGCGGCGTCTCGCCGCTTGGTGAATGAGAGGCGGATGGAATGCCCCTGAGGGGAGCGCCAGCGTCCCCGAGAGCGAAGCTCCCTCCATGGGCAAGACATCCTCCCTCCATTCACCCGACGACGAGGACGTCGCCGCTCCGTCAGCTGCCGCCCGCCGGACGCGCCCACGCGAACTCGCGCACCCAGCGGGCCGAGCCCTCCCACCGCCTCCGAGCCACCCCCAAAGCTCCGCCGGCCGCTTGCGTGACGGAGGGGCGCCGTCTCGTCGCCCGCGAATGGTCAGCGGATAGAAATCCCATGGGGAGAGCGCAAGCGTTCCCAAGTGCGAAGCGGCGCCCATGGTCACCTCATCCTCCGCCCATTCACCAAGCGGCGGGACGCTGCTTCTACTCTCAGCCCCCGCGAACACACCCACTCGGCGGCCCGCCACCTCACGCCGCGTCCGAACCACCCACACCACCCCCGCCGCCCGCCTGCACCCGCGACCGACGCCTCACTGCAATGAGTTGAACCTCAGGAACCCTGCCACGAAACAAGCCGTTTTTCCGTGCCAAAATCCACAAGGGCGCCCACCAGTTCGAGTCCGAAATGATGGATTGGCGAATAGTCGTCGAACGGTTCGATTGAATGGAGAAATCCCGATTTGTTTTGACAACAATGGCCGGTTTGCCCTACAACGGAAAGGGTCCTTGCCTGCCGTTGTTGAAGCGGCCGGGCACCATCACGAACACTTCTGCACGGCGAATCGATTCGCCGTTCCTGTCACCCCCCGTTCCCAGTCATGGCTGCGCTCCCATCCTTGTCCGTCCCCACGAAATTGACCCACCACCAGGAAGTGGGTGCGCCTTCATGGCGTTCATGCATCAACGCTGGAGGCTGGAGGGCCGGATGGCAGCGGCTCGGCCGGGTGGCGTTGGCCCTTGGCGTTGTCACCGTTTTTTTGGCGGGGCCGGTGGAGGGGGCGCCGCGGGTGCAGGATCCTTCGGATTGGACCTATGCCGACGTGCTGCCCGCGGCTGAAATTCAGGCCCTGGACGATATCAAGGCCCAGAATTTTCCAGGCTGGAACTGGGACCCCTCCATGAGTTGGACGGATTCGGTGGTGGGACTGACGATAGAAGATCCGGCCTACACTGATGTCTATGATGAAGGAGATTTTCTCGGTTACGATTTGACCACCCAGGGGCGGGTGCGGCTGCTGAACCTGACCAATCGGGGACTGCCGGGAGAGATTCCCGCCAGCCTGGGCGACCTGGCCAAGCTGGAGCTTCTTTATCTGAATGGCAACCAACTCAGCGGGGAGATTCCCGCCAGCCTGGGCAACCTGGCCAACTTGAGGTGGCTGTGGCTGTTTGGCAACCAACTCAGCGGGGAGATTCCCGCCAGCCTGGGCAATCTGGCCAACTTGGAGCAGCTGTGGCTGTATAGCAACCAACTCAGCGGGGAGATTCCCGCCAGTCTGGGCAACCTGAACAACATGGAGCGGCTCTATCTGCACACGAACCAACTCAGTGGGGAGATTCCCGCCAGCCTGGGCAACATGGCCAACTTGAAGTGGCTGTGGCTGTATAGCAACCAACTCAGCGGGGAGATTCCCGCCAGTCTGGGCAACCTGACCAACTTGGTGCGGCTAAATCTGGACAGGAACCAACTCAGCGGGGAGATTCCCGCCAGTCTGGGTAACCTGGCCAACTTGGAACGGCTATATCTGTTTGACAACCAACTCAGTGGGGAGATTCCCGCCAGTCTGGGCAACCCGGGCAACCTGGCCAACTTGAAGTCGTTGTTTCTAAATCGCAACCAACTCAGCGGAGAGATTCCCGCCAGCCTGAGCAACCTGGCTAACCTGGAGAGGCTCTATCTGCATACCAACGAACTCAGCGGGGAGATCCCCGCCAGCCTGGGCGACATGGGCAACTTGGAAGAGCTGTTTCTGAATAGCAACGAACTCAGCGGGGAGATCCCCGCCAGCCTGGGCAACCTGGCCAACTTGTGGTTGTTGGCGCTGGCTGGCAACCAACTCAGCGGGGAGATTCCCGCCAGCTTGGGCGACCTTGTCAACTTAAGGAGGCTGGAACTGAATTGGAACCAACTCAGCGGGGAAATCCCCGTCAGCTTGGGCAACTTGGCCGAATTGCAGTCGCTGTTGCTGGATGAGAACCAACTCAGCGGTTCCGTGCGCGCCGATGAAAACGCCTGGCCAGCCCTGTCCCGTTTAGAGCTGGAAAACAACTTGTTTGACGATTCGCCTGGGTCGGCTTTTTCCAATGCCATGCACCTTCTGGGGCAGCGGATCAACATCAACACCCTGATCTGGCAGCCGCAAGGTCCCCCGGAAACGTCCGGTTACCACGTGGCCGTGGGCGGCGCGGGGCGTGTCGTTTTGGATTTTCTGGAAGGCGAGGTGCTGCGGGTGGTGGGGCTGCCGCCCGGGCTGCGCTTTGACCGGGAGACCCAGGAGGTGACAGGCACGGCCCTGCGGGTGCGCCCGGACGGCGAGGCCTATGTGGCGCGGGCGTTGGTGGCGAATGACGCCGGCGGGACCGAGTGGAAGGATCTGAGCATTGCCGTGGAAGCGCTGCCGGCGTGGCTGGTGGGAGGCTACCAGGGTCATGTGGAGGTGGTGCCGTCGGCGGAAGGGCTGTTGGCACGGGGGGGTGAGATGAGCGTGCGGGTTTTACCGACGGGCGCTCTCAGCGGCCGGCTGGTTCTTGGGTCGCGTGTGTTGCCGCTGCGTGGTCGCGTGCAGGGCTACGTGGGCCAAAGCCAGCCCGGGATTGTGATCACGGCCGTGCTGGAAGTTTCGCCGGTGCGCAATGATCCCTCGCAGGATCTGGTGGTGGAGTTGCGCCTTGAGGCGGGCACCGCCGGAGCGGGCGTCATGAACGGCGAGGTGCGCGCGGCGG
Organism: Verrucomicrobiales bacterium; assembly: GCA_007123195.1. Classification (GTDB taxonomy): domain Bacteria; phylum Verrucomicrobiota; class Verrucomicrobiia; order Verrucomicrobiales; family SKLO01; genus SKLO01. The sequence continues at coordinate 6,637 of SKLO01000050.1, forward strand.
ACGCGGAGTCCGGCGACGGGCTGGCCGTGGTGGGCTGGCAGACTCACTGGAATCCCCGTTCCAACCCCGCCCTCGGCGGCGGCAGCGCGCGCGTGCACACCATTCTCGCTCCGGTGGATGAACCCGGCGCCGGCGAGGACTTCCCCGGCGGCAGCGGCTTCGCCGTGGTCACCATCCTGCGCGACGGCATCGCCCGCCTGCAGCTAACCCTTGCCGACGGCGTCAGGCTGGGGGGCGTCGGCCGCATGTCGGCCGATGGCGACCTCTACCTCTACCGCCATCTCTACCGCGGCGGCGGCGCGGTGCTGCTGGAACTGCAGGCTGACGACATGGACGACGTGCCCGCCGAACTGGCTGGCGACCTGCGCTGGGTCAAGTTCGCCGATGTGCGCGAGCGCGATTACAGCGACGGATTCGATCTCGAAACCACGGTTCTGGGACGGCCGTTTACCCGGCCGGTGCCGGGCGAGTTTCTGTTTACCGAAAGCGGTTCGCCGCCCGACTGGTTGTCGCTGCAGCTGCAGGGGCTCGGCATTGAGGACGAGCCGATCCTCGAGGATTTCAACAGCGAAGGCATCGCCGACATCCCCGTGCGGCTCAATGAGCGCAACCAGTTGATCAACGACCCGCAGGCGCCGGGACGTGCGCGCGCCGTAATGAGTCCCTTCAGCGGACTGGCGCAGGGCAACATTCTGCTGCCGCGCCAGTTGCCCAACGGCCGTCGCATCAATCTGAACACCATCTTCCGCGGGCTCTACCTGCCGCCCGGCAACGGTGAACCGGGCGCTGTGTTCGGATTTTTCCAGAAAAACGCGGAAGGCCTCGGCGGGTCGGTGGCGCTACGCCAGACCGGATCGATGGCCATCGTGATCAACGACCCCGATCCCGGCGCTGACCTGCAGCTGGTGCAAGGCGGCGTGATGGCGCTCGAGCTTGGTGAAACCGGCGGCGAAGTGATCTCGGTGCAGGGTTTGCCGCGCGGGGTGCGGTTCGATCGCGACAGCCAGCAACTCATCGGCCTGGTGCGCTTCCCGGCCGGCGCCACCGCCATCGTGCGGCTGCCCGACGGCACCCGTGCGACCGTTGAACTCGCGCTCGACGCCGAACCGCTGCCCGGCTGGCTGCCCGGTTCGTATGCCGGGCCGGTGGAAGTGAGCGAGCCCGGGCACGACGGCCTGCTCGGTCGCGGCGGTGAAGTGCGCGTGCAAATCAGCGCGCGCGGTCAATACAGTGGTCAACTGCGGGTCGGCCCGCGCGTGTTCGGCTTTCGTGGAGTGTTGTCAGGATTTGATGGCCGCATTGATCCCGCCGCCGAAGCGCTCACCGCGCTCAACACCATCGTGCCGGTGCGCACCGATGCGGGTCAGAACCTTGAGTTGGAACTGAACTTCGAACTGGGCGCCGGCAATGTCGGCGTGATCAGCGGTCAGCTCAGCGGGCAGGGCGAGAACCTTGCGGTGCGCGGCTGGCGCAGTCCCTGGACTGCTTTTGGCAACCCCGCCTGGGGTGGCAACAACGGCGTGCGGGTGCATACGATCATCAACCCGGTGGGTGCACCCGGGGTGGGGGACGAGTTCCCCGGTGGCTTCAGCTACGCCGTGGTGACCTTGTTCAGAAACGGCCAGGCGCGGGTGCTGGCCAGTCTGGCCGACGGCACCAACACTGCTGGCATCGGGTCGGTCTCCGCCGAGGGCGAGCTTTACCTGTATCGCGCGCTCAACTACCGCGGTGGCGGTTCAGCGCTGCTGGAACTGCAGGCCGACGAGGTGGACGACGTGCCCGGCGAGGTGGCGGGCGGCATGCGCTGGTTGAAGCTGGGGCACCCGCTTGAGCGCAGTTACACCGACGGATTTGATCTCGAAAGCCCCGCGCTCGGCCGTCCCTACGTCCGACCGCCGGCCGGCGAGTTCCTGTTCACC
>SKLO01000586.1 GCA_007123195.1 Verrucomicrobiales bacterium
CGGTTCCCGAACGCCCGACTTACCGACATGGCTGACGTAGAGAACAAGTACGAACAGAACGCCTCCGGCAAGTTCTACGTGGATGATCAATGCATCGACTGCGATCTGTGCCGCGAGACTGCCCCGGCCAATTTCACCCGTGATGATGACGGGGGGCATTCCTACGTGTTCAAACAGCCTGAGAACGAGGAGGAAGTCGACCAGTGCCTGGAGGCGATGGAGGGCTGCCCGGTGGAGGCCATCGGGGACGATGGCGAGGGTTGACCGGCTGGCCGGTGCGCTGCCATCAGCGGCTGAGGCTGTTCGATTGACACGGCCGGGGGCGCAGGCATGCTTGAACCATGCCCGTGCCTGCTATTGGTGATTGCCCCCGTCTCCCCGTTTGCTGCCGATTGTCGCGGCTGTATGTGGATCGCCGTTCGCTTGTGGACGGCTGTCTGTGGCCGGGTGGGCCCGGTTTGACGAGCGCGGCCGGCCCCGGATGGGCGTCGTTCGTGCGGCGATTTCGGACCCGGTTCTGCCCGGCAGTGTGGCTGATGGTCATGGCTGCGGCGGTCACCTGGGCGTGGGCTGGGGCGCGAGCCCAGGACGAGGATGCGACACCGCTGGTGCGCGGCGATGACGAGGTGGCGCGGCTGTTGAACGAGTGGCACGCGGCCGGCCGCGCGGCCGGTCATGCCGGCGTCACCTACGACAACCGCGACGGCAGCCACTCGCCGCTGAACCTGAACCGCTGGCCGCAAATCACGGTGCATGAATACAGCGAGGCCGACCAGCAGGCGCGGCGGCACCTGGGACCTGCGGCCGAGTTGCGACCCGGGATCGTGATCGGCAACGCCTCGATGGCGGCGCCCGCCGAGCAGGGCGGCAGTCTGGGGCGGATGTATTACACCCAGACCGACGGCCTGCGGTTCCTGGAGGCGCAGTATTTCTCCAACAACCTATACATCTACCCCGAGCACCGGGATCACGACCCCGGGCTGGGCGACCTGTATCCGACCAACACGCCCTACATTGTCATTTCGCAAGGGTCGTCGGGATCCGACCGGCCCTTCATGGAGGCCTGGGTGGCCACGGTGGCGGCGTTCCAACCCGAGATCCGCCAGGCGCTGGCCCAGCCGGGGGTGTTGATGCCGGTGATGCAATACCTGTTCCGGCGCAACTTGAAGGGCATCGAGTCGGACGACGACTACCTCTCACCGCGCGCCCATCCGGTGGTGTATGAGGGCGATTGGGTCGATGCCGGGCGCATGGTGCGCATGGCCCAGGAGATGGATCAGTCGCGGATTCCGCCGATCGTGCGGCTCAGCGTGCTGGACGAAACCAGGCCCGAAGCGAACCGGGAGTTTTTTGAACCGGCGCGGTTTGCCGACGAGGAGCTGGCGACCCAGAACAGCCTGGTGGCGCGGATCTGGCGCGGCACGGGTGGCACCCGTCAAATGACCGTCAGCGCGGCCGAGAGCGTCGATGCGCGAGGTCAGCCGCTGACGTTCCGTTGGCAGGTGCTGCAGGGCGATCCGGGCCTGGTGGAGATCGAGCCGCAGGGGCTGGGCGATCGCGCGCGCATCACCTGGCGCTGGCAGGGCCAGCGGCCGTCGGTGGTGTATCCCGACCGCATGAGCGGGCGGGTGGACATCGGTGTGTTCGCGTTCAACGGCCGCACCTGGTCGGCGCCGGCGATGATCACCTGGTGGAGTGATCCGCGGGAGTTGCGCGCGTATGATGCCGAGGGGCGGGTGCTGGAGGTGTGGTATGACGCGCCGAACCAGGACCCCGGCCTGCCGGTGGCGACCGATCCGGCGTGGCTGAATTTTGTGGCCATCACCGCCGAGAGCGGCAAGGTCGGGCGCGAATTGTTGCGCAGCGAATGCGGGGCCGAAGCGTGGCAAGCGCTGGAGCGCACCTGGGAGCGATTTGGTCCGGCGACGGTCGAGGCGCGGCAGGCGCTGGCGACCGCGGTGACGGCGGAGCGCGAGGCCGACCAGCAGGTGCGCGGCCAGCGGGAGGCAATGGACCGGGCGCGTGAGGCGGCGCAGGACGACGGCGGCGAGGTGGCCGGGTTGGAGGAGATGGAGGCCGGGCTGGAGCGGTTGCGGGAGCAGCAACGGCAGGCTGCCGCGGCCCAACGCGAGGCCGAGGGGCGGCTGGAGCAGCTGGGCATCGAGGCCGCCGGATGGATGGACGACCCCGATCACGGCGCCGACGACCTGACGGTGCGGCAGATTCTGGAGGCGGCGTTGTTCGGCATGATCCACCGCAGCGACCTGGAGCCGGTGTTTGGCGAACGCCTGACGGCCGCCATCCGCGAGGGCCGGGGGGGACCGGTGCAGCAGTCGCGCCAGACGATGGAGCGGTTCGGGTTTCTGCAGCGACAGGGGGATCGCTGGCTGCCGTCGGCCGATCTGGCCGGGATGCCCGGGGCGGTGATGGAGCACTTCCACCTGCATCACCTGACCCTGCTGCGCGAATCGGTGCTGGCGGACGTGTTGCGTCCGACCGGTCCGGCGCCGCTGCACGACCCGCGGTTGACCGGCCGGCGCGACTGGCGCGACGTCTACCAGTATGACAGCGGGGGGCAACTGCTGGGCTGGATCAGGCACCATCGGGACCGGACCGAGCGGTTCGATGCCGACGGACGGACGGTGGGCAGCGGGGCGGCCACGGCGGTGATCTACCGCGAGAACCAACCCGGCGCCTTGCTGGAAGCGGTTCCGCAAGGCTGACGACAAGCTTTCTTGGTTGTGTTTGGCCGGTTTTGGGCGATGTTGTCTCTTGGACGGTCGCTCAGGTGACGAGCTGGCCTGATTTTTTTATGAGTAGACCAAACCGAGGAGGAGCAGGACGCCCCGGAGGCCGCAGAGGTCCGGGAGGTGGTGGACGTGGTCGCGGACGCGGCCGGGGACGCGGAGTGGGTCGCGGCAGGAAACCGGCCGTGGCGGATGACAAGGAACAACCGATCGAGGTGGAAGGCACCATCCGCTCCGTCTTGGCCGGCACCATGTTCAAGGTGCACCTTGAATCCGGTCACGAGGTTCTGGCCCATATTTCCGGCAAGATGCGCAAGCGCTTCATCAAGTTGGTCATCGGCGACAGGGTCAAACTTGAGATGTCTCCCTACGACCTGGACAAGGCGCGGATCGTATACCGCCTGCGTTGACAGGTTGATGGAATATTTTGTCGTCATTGAGGGGAGGCGCGAGGGACCTCTTTCCACTCTGCAGCTGCGACAGCGACTGCGTGAGGGTGAGATCCGCCCCGAGTCCAAGGTGTGGCGGCGCGGCATGGCCAACTGGCTGCCGCTGGCCGAGGTGGATGCGCTTGCCACCCTGATCACCGAGATGGTGGACGACCGCGCCGCCGGGCGCATCGACGCCGATCCGGACGCCGACCAGGCCGACCTCGCCACTGAGGCGGTGGACACTGGCCGGGCCACGGCCGCCGACCGTGAATCCCCTGGCGAACCCGGCTACCGACCCCGCCCGCCACGTGCCGATCCTGCGGATCCGCTGGCGGACAGCGAGGCCGACGCCGGCACCCGCCGGGCCCGGCTCGGGTCGGACCCGGAATCCGGGCAACCTGCCGACCGCGACCAACGCAACGAGCCCGAAGCCGCCGCCGCGGGTCGGCTTGAGCGCGGCCAGGCGACGACTGGAAAGTTGGCGCCGTCCGACCGCGCCGGGGAGACTGCCGGGGCGTCGCCGGCCACTGCGGGAAAGAAGCCGCCGGCCGTTCCGATCACCGCGGGCGAGGCCCATGCCGGCCTGCCTCGCGAGGCCCGCGCGGTGCTGCGGTTCCTGGCCCGCATGGTGGATTTCGGTTTGGTTTCGATGCTGATCAGCGGTTATGTCTACCTCAAGGTCGATGAGCCGATGGAGTGGTTGCAGCAGGCCGAGAACGCCCGCTTTCTGGCGCTGTTGCTGCCGGCGTGCGCGATTGGCTACGAACTGTTGTTGGTGGCCTTGATCGGCAGCACCCCGGGCAAGCTTTTTTTCGGCATGCGGCTGATGGACGTCGACCGCCGGCCGTTGACCCCCGGACAGGCCGCGCGCCGGGCGCTTGGGGTCTGGACCGTGGGCATGGGGCTGGGCATTTCGGTGCTGATGCTGTTGCTGCCGTTGTTCTGGTGGTTTCGCTTCCGCATGACCGGGTTGGTGCCATGGGACCAGTGGTCCGGGCTGGTGGTGGTGCACCGACCCCCGAGCCGCGGCCGGCTGATCGCCGGGCTGGTGGTGATCATGCTGCTGGTATGGCAGACGCTGGCCGCGCTGGCCATGCAGCTGGGCGGCGGTTGATGGCGGCGCCGCGTTGCCGGCGCAAGCCGGCGGATGGCCGTCGACGGCCATAAGGTGGGAACCAGCGCCCGGGCGAATTACTGCCGGTTGGTTCCCTGCGTTGAGATCGTTCCCGGTTGGGTGTCGTCACCGGCAGCAGGTGGTGGTTCGCCCTGAATCACGTGGCGGATGACGTCGGCATAGACCATCATCGTGACGTGGTTCCGCAGGGTGAAGCCATTGCTCCTGAGTCCTTCTTCACCGTGGTCGTTGGCCCACTGCCGCGGGTTGCTCGGGTGAACGCCGTCACGCGAAATCAGGGTCGGCACCTCGTAGCCCTGATAGTCACTGAATTCGTCCGACGCCCCGTCCCAATCGTCGGGCCTGCGCTCCAGGATGGCGGCGTGATAATCGATCAACGGCACGTGCAACTCGGCAGCCAGCCGCCGCTGGGCCTCGGCGAATCCAGCCGCTTCCTCGAACCGCTGGTGCCGCGGCGGGATGGTCGTCAGCATGACCACCGTGCCGTTGTCCAGGCACTTGCTGATGACTTGTCGCATCGTTTCGACGTGCTCCTCCAGGGTCATCGAATGGAGGTCGTTGGTGCCGAACATGAGCACCACCACCTCGGGATTCATCGACTCCAACCAGTCGTCGATATTCTCCACCGCCCAGCGCGCCGTCATGCGCCCCTGGTTGCCGCGGTCGGGGCCTTTCCAGCGGTAGCATGGCTCCTGCTGATGCGACTTGATCAGATCGTAAGCCGCCTGGCCTTCGGGCGACAGATTGTCAGCACGCCACTGCAACGGCGCCCAGAACGCCATCGAGTGGGTGATCGAATCGCCGAACTGTGCCAGCACTCCGGCTTCGCCGTCGTGTTTCCCGTGGATCTCCCGCATGGGCTCGACCCAGCCGTAATCGTCGCTCCGGCACGGCATGGCGGCCAGCGCCACCGCCGCCGCTGCAAGGGCGACGCGGTATCGGGCGGGGAGCCTGCGCGGCATTGAAACCAGGCGGCGGGATCGATGCCGGGCGCCGGCACGGCGGCGATCCGTGGTTGCACCGGTGCGGGGGACCGGCGCGGACGTCGGTGATGCCAATGCTGATGCGGCGGGGGACATGCGGACATGCTACCACACCTGGCGCTGGTTGTGGCGGGTCGACCGGAAATTTCTCGCTGGCTTCTGAGACGGCAGACCATGCCCGGGGGCTGTCCGACAAAAGGACAGACATGCTGTCGCGAATTTTCGTGACATGCTCGGGACCGAGGAACGCGGGGAGGGCGCATCGGATCGCCATTGATGGAGCGCGGGCGCCGGAAGCTGGGAGACAAGACGGCGGAAGCGGGGTAGGTTGGGCCATGTTCCGGGTGCTGACATTGGTTCTGCTGCCGGTGCTGGCGGCCAGCTTGACGGCGTGTGCCCCCGGCAACGGGCGGGGGGAGCAGGCGGTGCCCGCCGACGACGATCCCCGCTGGCAGATGAAACGCGAACAGATGGTGCGCCAACAGCTGACCTCCGGGCAGCGCGATATCCGTGACGAGGCGGTCATTGAGGCGATGCTCAAGGTGCCGCGGCACAAATTCGTGCCGCTGACCCAGCGGCTGTTCGCCTACGACGACCGGCCATTGCCGATCGGTCATGGCCAGACCATCTCGCAGCCGTATGTGGTGGCGTTCATGACCGAGGCGCTCGCCCCGCAGCCCGGCGACCGGGTGCTTGAGATCGGCACCGGATCCGGTTATCAGGCGGCGGTGCTGGCCGAGTTGGTGAAGGAGGTCTGGACCATCGAGATCGTCGAGCCGCTGGCCGACACCGCTGCCGCGGTGCTGGAGGCCCAGGGTTACGAAAACGTCCACGTGAAGGCCGGTGACGGCTACGCCGGCTGGCCGGAGCAGGCCCCGTTCGACGCCATCATTGTCACCTGCGCGCCGGATCACGTGCCGCCGGCACTGGTCGAGCAGCTCAGGGACGGCGGTCGCATGATGATTCCGGTGGGCCCGGAGCACGGCGCCCAGGAGCTGTTCATGATGCGCAAGCGCGGCGACGTGATCGAGCGCGAGAGCGTGCTGCCGGTGCGCTTCGTGCCGATGACCGGCGAGGCCAGGGACTGAGGCTGGCCGGACACCGGCCCCAGACCCCTTGATGGTCGCTCCTGCCTCGGACCCCGGTTGCGGTGAACCCAACAGCGGAGACGAAACCACGAATGAACACGGTCACTCACAGAATGAGTGCAAAACCATCCGTAATTCGTTCACGCTTGGGACCTTTTCGGGGGTTGGTGGAGCGCGCCGATGGCATCCCTCCAGGATGCATTCTGTTGGGGGGACGTTACCGGTGGTGTCGCCCGCGGTGCGGGCTCAACCACCGGCTACCGTCTTGGATCCCTCCGGGATCGGGCTCCGCGCAGTCCGAGTGCATTGACTTGGCGGGCAAGGGCACGGGCGAGCGACGGGGAACTGGTGACGGGTGACGGGAGTCAGGGGTTGGACCAAGGGGCTGCTGAGGGGCTTGGATCGGGCTGGCGATCGCGTGGTGAGGCGGAGCGTCATGGCAACCCACAAACCAGCCACCAAGAACCCAATCTCCAAACAGCCCGGGTGATGTCCGCGGTCCGGTGGCGCGGGACAGGACTGCGGCCTGCGCTCATGGGTCTGCAAGGGCGATTGGAATGGAACGGAGGGGCCTTTGGTAGGCGAGGTGGGGTCGCAGCAGGCTGCTCCCCGGAAAGCGGCAGCCCTCCTTCGCCCAAGCGCTACGGCGGACAAGCAGGCTGCCGCAGTGCAAGGCAAGCCGCCTGCGGCGGCTCGCAGCATCCGTCAACGCGGATTTTGGTGCTGTCAGGGTGCACCGGCTGGGTTGCCCGGCCACGAATAGGGGCCAACGAAAAGCCCGGCCCCTCGTGCGACGCCGGAATTACGACGCCGGCACTCGGGACCGGGCTGCCATGGGCCCGTGCGCAAGGTGGTCCACCAACCAGACCACCTTGCACCGGGCAGGGGAGGTGGCGGAGGACGCCGGCCTTGGCGACCGGACGTGCCCTCCGCGACGATCCCGGGATGAGATCAACGCACCGAACGCAGTGTGGCCAGGACGCGACCGGCGATCTTGTAGGGATCGGCGTTGGAGGCCGGGCGCCGGTCTTCGATGTAGCCGATGTAGTTGTTCTGGGCGGTGCCGACCGGGATCCGGATCGACGCGCCGCGGTCGCTGACGCCGTAGCTGAAGGTGTCGATCGACTGGGTTTCGTGCTGGCCGGTCAGGCGCATCTCGTTGCTGGAGCCGTAGACGGCGATGTGCTCGTCATGGAAGTTGCGGAACGCCTCGCAAACCGCCTCGATGTAGTCCTTGCCGCCGCGGTTCGGGTCGCGCATGCGGGCGTCGGAGAAGTTGGTGTGCATGCCGGAACCGTTCCAGTCGCCGACCACCGGCTTGGGATGGAGTTCGACGTGCACGTCGTAGGCCTCGGCCACCCGGCTCAGCAGGAAGCGGGCGATTTGAACGTGGTCGGCGGCCAGCTTGGCACCCTTGGCGAAGCACTGGAACTCCCACTGTCCCAGCATCACCTCGGCATTGATGCCGGTGATGTCGAGGCCGGCGTCGAGGCAGGCGTCAAGATGTTCCTCGACGATTTCGCGGCCCTTGGCGACGCGGGCGCCGACCGAGCAGTAGTAGGGGCCCTGGGGACCGGGGTAGCCCGACTTGGGGAAGCCCAGGGGCAGGCGGGTCTCGTTGTCGACCAGAGTGTATTCCTGCTCAAAGCCGATCCACAGGTCCGGATCATCTTCGAACACGCCGCGGTAGTTGGACGGGTGGACCTGCTCGTCGGCGGTGAGCACCTCGGTCAGGACCAGGAACGCGTTGCGACGGGCCACGTCGGGCAGCAGCAGCACCGGCTTGAGCAGACAATCGGAGGAGGAACCCTCCGCCTGCTGGGTGGAGCTGCCGTCGAACGACCACATCGGCAGGCTCTCCAGAGTCACCGAGTCCGGGTCGGCGTCGATGATCTTGGTCTTGCTGCGGAGATTGGGCTCCGGGGTGTAGCCGTCGAGCCAGATATACTCAAGTTTGATTTTTGCCATGACTGGTCTTGCAATTGTGGTTTTGGATTGTCGATGTGGTTTCCACGCGGATGCAGCCGCGTTGCTGGACACGGAGAAGTAGCAGGTCGCGTGCCATGTGCAACAATATAATTTATCGACCGGTTGCGCCGCGCCCCGGTCCGCCGGATGGCGCGCCCTCAGGCGGCGGGTGGAGTGGTGTCGGGGCC
>SKLO01000085.1 GCA_007123195.1 Verrucomicrobiales bacterium
GCCGGTCGTCAGCGCCCGGCCCGGCAGGCATCCACCCCGGGCCCGGTAGCGTTCCCGCCGATGCCCCCGGCGTCAAGTCGCTTGCCCAGCTCCCAGACGCGGGTGCGGATGCCATGCTGCGGCCCGGCCCGGTGGCCACCCGCGCCGGGCGGTGGTTGCCTTCCGCGGTGGCGGACGTAACGTTCCCGGGGACCAGCATCGCCTTGCCGACACCATCCAGAGACGGCCAGCGCCGCCGGTCTGTTCCATCCCGATCACTTTCCATGCCAACGCCTTTGCCGACCGACCTCAGCCGCGCGCGCGCCGATTTTCCGATCCTGGCCCGCTCGGTCGGCCGAGGCGAGGGCAAGCCGCTGGTTTATCTCGACAACGCCGCCACCACCCAGAAACCGCTGGCGGTGATCGAGACGGTCGACCGCTTCTACCGCCACGAGAACGCCAACATCCATCGCGGCGTGCATTACCTCAGCATGCATGCCACCGACGCCTACGACCGCGCGCGCGAGCGGGTGGCGCGGGCGATCGGGGCCGGAGATCCGGCCGAGGTGGTGTTCACCCGGGGCGCCACCGAGGCGATCAACCTGGTCGCGTCCAGCTTCGCCGGCGACCGCTTCCAGCCGGGCGACGAGATCGTGCTGACGGTCATGGAGCACCACGCCAACATCGTGCCCTGGCAACTGCTCGCCGGACGCCGCGGGCTGGTGCTCAAGTGGGCGCCGGTGACCGACAGCGGCGAGATCGATCCCGACGCCTTCCGCCGCTGCTTCTCCCCGCGCACCCGGCTGGCCGCGTTCACCCAGGTGTCGAACGCCCTGGGCACGGTCAATCCGGTCGACGAGATGGTGCGCATCGCGCGCGAGCACGGCGCCCACGTGTTGATCGACGGCGCCCAGGGCGTGCCGCACGGGCAGATCGAGGTGGCGCGGCTCGGGGCCGACTTCTACACCTTCTCCGGCCACAAGGTGTGCGGTCCCGACGGCATCGGCGTGTTGTGGGGGCGGCGCGAGTTGCTCGACGCCATGCCGCCCTATCAAGGCGGCGGCGACATGATCGAGCGGGTGTCGATCGACGGCACCACCTTTCGCCGCAGCCCGGAGCGGTTCGAGGCCGGCACGCCGAACATCAGCGGCGCGATCGGGCTGGGTGCGGCGTTCGACTACCTCGACGGCCTCGGCTGGGACGCGATTCGCCGGCACGAGCACGAACTGCTGTGCGAGGCCACTGCAAGGCTGCAGGAGATCGACGGCCTGCGGGTGCTGGGGCCGTCGCAGCCGGGGTCCAAGGTGGCGGTGATTTCGTTCACCATGGACTCGGCCCACCCGCACGACATCGGCACCATTCTCGACACCGAAGGCGTGGCGATTCGCGCCGGCCATCATTGCGCCCAGCCGTTGATGCAGCACTTCGGCATCGCCGGCACCGCGCGCGCCTCGTTTGCCTTCTACAACAACCGCGACGACATCGATCGTCTGGTGGCGGGCCTGACGAAGGTGAAGAAATTTTTTGGATAGACCGCACCGGCCGCCATTCCGCCGGGCCCGGCCGCGGGCCCGCACCGGCCGCCTTGAAGCCACCACCATCCGCATGGAAGACCTCGAAGAACTGTATCAGGAAATCATCCTCAGCCACAACCGCAGCCCGCACAACGAAGGCCGGCTCGACCCGCGCACCGGCGAGGCCGAGGGGTTCAACCCGTTGTGTGGCGACCAGCTGACCGTGCACGTGCGCGAGGGCGGCGACGGCCGCCTGGACGCGGTCCGTTTCACCGGCCAGGGCTGCGCCATCTCGCGGGCGTCGGCCTCGATCATGACCCAGGCGGTGCAGGCACTGCCGCGCGCCGAGGTCGACCGCCGCATCGCCGAGGCGCTGGAGATGCTGACCGGAAGGGAGGAGCCCGAGATCGACCTCGACAAGCTGGGCGAACTGGCCGCGCTGGCGGGTGTGCGCCAGTTTCCCGCACGGATCAAGTGCGCCACCCTGGCCTGGCACGCCCTCGCTGCGGCGCTCAAGGGCCGCGACCGGGTGACCACCGAGGAGGGGTAACCCGGAGCGGGAGGAAGCGGTCGCTGCGGTGGTGGATTCAACCGGCGAAGAGCGGTTGTCGGCTGTTGATTCAAGTCCGGGTGCGCCAACAGAACCGGGGCACCGCCAACCTGCGGCCGGGGCGGGCCTGTCGGGATCGGAACCAGCTTGTTGATAAAACATGCATATGGAATACGTGTTAATCCAGGCACCCACTGGCGAGCCTCTGTTTCGCCCCCGCTGAATCCGCTGAATCCGATGACCTTGACCTTGTTTTCCGATTACACCCTGAGGGTGCTGATGTTCGCCGCGGCCCGGCGACCGGAGCAGTTCTCGATCGAGGAGGTGGCCGATGCGTTTTCGCTGTCGCGCCATCACCTCGCCAAGGTGGTTCATCACCTGGCCAAACGGGGCGACCTCGAATCCAGGCGCGGTCGCGGTGGCGGGGTGGTGCTGGCGCGCGACCCGCAGCGGATCGCCATTGGCGACGTGGTCCGCGCCAGCGAAACCGGGGCCGCCTTGGTGGAATGCTTTGACCCGTCCCGGAACCAGTGCATTTTGGCCGGCAGTTGTCGGCTCCAAACCGTTCTGAATGAGGCAACCAGGGCCTTTTATACGGTTCTGGATAAATACACCCTGGCGGACCTGGTCGAGGGCGGGCACGGCCGGCGGTTGCGCCAGGCGTTGGGCCTGGCGACCGCCGGCGCCGGGTCGGGACCTGAACCATCATTGGGAGGACAGCCATCGTGAGTTATCGGAACATTCATTGGGAACACGGCCGCCGAACGGGCATGACGGCATGCTTGGCGGTCGCATGGGGCCTGCTGGCCGGAGGGTTGGTGCCGATGCCGGCCTCGGCGCAGGACTACGAGCGGGCACCGGTGCGGTGGTCGGAGTCGCAGCCGGCGGACGACGTGAGCGCCCTGCAGCAGCGGCTGGCCAGCGGCGAGCTGGAGTTGGCGGGCAACGGCCGCGAGTTGCTCGATCAATTGCTCGATGAGTTTGGTGTTCCGGCTTCAAGTCAGGTGCTGGTGTTCTCCAAGACCAGCCTGCAGCGGCATTACATCAGTCCGCGGACTCCGCGCGCGATCTACTTCAATGACCGGATTTTTGTGGGCTGGGTGCCGGGCGGGGCGATCGAGCTGGCGACCATGGATCCGCAGCTGGGCACGGTGTTTTATTTGGTGGAGGAGCGACCGCCGCCGCCGCCGCCGGCCGGGGCCGGCAACGGGGACCTGGCCGAGGGCAGCGGGCACGGCCCCGGACCGCAGTTCATTCGCGACCGGGACTGCCTGTCGTGCCATGGCGGGATGTTCGTGCGCGGCATTCCCGGTTTGTTCGCGCGCTCGGTGTTTCCGACCGAGGGCGGCGAGCCGTTGCTGCGGCACGGCACCGAGATCGTCGATCACCGGACCCCGTTCCGGGTGCGCTGGGGAGGTTGGTATGTGACCGGCAGCCACGGCGACGAGTTGCACCGCGGCAACGTGTTTGCCAGCGACTCCGACCGCGGATTGGAGGTGGATCTTGAGGCCGGAGCCAATCTGACCGACCTGTCCGGTTTGGTGGATTTGTCCGGTTACCCGGCGGAGACCAGTGACATCGTCGCGTTGATGGTGCTGGAGCACCAGATGGCGATGCACAACGCGCTGACCAGGGCGCAACTGAGGGGGCGCCACATGCTGCACTACCAGGCCGGCCTGCAGCGGGAGCTGGGCGAGGAGGTGAGCGAGGAGCCGGAGTATGAAAGTGTGGTGCGGGTGTTCGATGGCCTGGTGGAGGAAGTGGTGGACGCGCTCCTGTTCAAGGGCGAGGCACCGATGCCCGAAGGGGGTGTCAGTGGGGATCCGCGCTTTCTTGAGGACTACCAGGCCGGGGCGCGGCTGGACGGGCGCGGCCGGTCCCTGCGGGAATTCGATCTCAAGACCCGGCTGATGAAGCACCGTTGCAGCCCGTTGATCGACAGCGAACTGTTCGCGGCGCTGCCGGCGTCGCTCAAGGAGCGCATTTATGAGCGGCTTGCGGAGGCGCTGGATCTCGACCGGCCGCACCCGCGCTACCGGCATCTCGGCGCGGCCGAGCGGTTGCGGATTTCTGCCATCCTGAAGGAGACCCACGACGGCTTGCCGGAGGGATGGATGGAGGGGGTGGTTGACGACGGTGGCGATTTGTGACCGGGCGGAAGATTTGAAGTGCCGGGCACCCGTGGCGGGTGGATGGTGGGGCATTGGCACGAGAAGATGCAGAGATGGCGGCCGACGAACGCGACGGCGCGGGTTCGCACCGCAATGGCAATGGCCGGGCCCGGGGGCGTGGCCGCAGCCATCGCGGTCGTTCAACGGCAATCAACCCGGGGCCGCCGGTGCGGCCGAGCCGGGCGCTGGGGCAGAATTTCCTTCAGGACGCGGAGGTGGCGCGCTGGATTGCCGATCAGCTGCCGGTGGCAGCGGACGACCTGGTGGTGGAGTTGGGGCCTGGCGGGGGCGCGTTGACCGAATGGTTGATCGGCCGCGGGCGGCGGTTGTTGGCGATCGAGCGCGACGACCGGCTGGCGGCGGCGCTGGCCGGCCGCTGGGAGGGTGACCAGTTGGAGGTGGTGGCAGCGGACGGAGCAGCCTTTGATCGCCGGCCGTTGTTTGCCGAGGCGCCGGTCCGGCTGGTGGGCAACCTGCCGTATTCGGTGGGCACCCAACTGCTGCTGGCGTGGCTGCGACCGCCTTCGCCGGTGGCCACGGCGGTGTTGATGCTGCAGAAGGAGGTGGTCAACCGCCTGTGCGCGGCACCGGGCGGTGGCGAATACGGGTCGCTGACGCTGCAGGTCGGGCTCGACTGGTTGGCGCGGCCGTTGCGCACGGTGGGACCCGAGGTGTTCAAGCCGCGGCCGGCGGTGGATTCGGCGGTGGTGCTGTTGGAGCCGCGCCCTCCGGGTTCGCGGCCGCCGGTCGACCGCTCCCGGTTTGAGACGATGGTCAGGATCGGTTTCTCGCAGCGGCGCAAGCAGGTGAAGAACCTGCTGCCGCCGCCGCCCGCGGGGGTGCCGGAATGGCCCGAACTGGCGCGGCGGCTGGGCTGCGCCGAGACCGCCCGGGCGCAGGAGCTGGACCTGGACCAGTGGATCACCCTCACCAACATCCACAACGGCGCGGGCGCGGATGGGGGCGGGGCGGTCGGCCAGCGCGACGACGAGTTGTTCGACGTGGTGGACGAGCGCGACCAGGTGGTCGGCACGGCCAGTCGCGGCGAGGTCCACGCGAGGGGCATGCGGCACCGGGCGGTGCACATTTTCCTGTGCAATCGTGACGGCGAGGTGTGGTTGCAGAAGCGTTCGCACCTGAAGGACCGGCAGCCGTTGAAGTGGGACTCCAGCGCGGCCGGCCATGTCGACGCCGGCGAGAGCTACGATCGGGCGGCGGCGCGCGAGGTGGCGGAGGAACTAGGCCTCGATCTGCCGCTGGTGGAGGTGGGCGCGCTGTCGGCGTCGGCCGAGACCGACCAGGAATTTGTCAGGCTTTACCGGGCCGGCTGGAACGGCAAGCCGTTGCGCTACCCACCGGCGGAGATCGATTGCGGGGAATTTTTCACCATCGAGCAGATCGACCGGTGGGCAGAGGCCAGGCCGGGGGATTTCGCGCCCGGTTTCCTGGCCTGTTGGCGGCTGTATCGGGAGTGTGGCTGAATCCACATGGTGATGGGAGGCGATCAAACCACGAATGGACGCGAAGCATCATATCGGCGCTTCTTTGGATTTTTCCGATCTCCCGGCTTCCAACCTCCAATCTCCATTCCAGGGTCAATGGTTATTGGGTCGGCAGGTCGTTGATGCGGGCCAGCACGTCGTCGGTGGCCAGTCGGTTGAGATCGCCGGCGGTTGCGCGCACGGTCTCAAGGCGGCCCTGCCAGGGGCGCCAGATGCCGGGGTCGGTGGGGCCGAACAGCACCAATCCGGGCAGTCCGCAGGCATTGGCGAGGTGGCTGATGCCGCTGTCGTGGCCGATGAAGGCCCGGCATTGGCCGGCGAGGCGATCGCTGAGCTGGTCCAGCGGCAGGCTGTCCCAGTGATCGACCGGCAGGCCTTGCCAGGCTTCAAGCAGGGTGGCGGTGATGCCGCGCTCGGCTTCCGCCTCGCCGGTGACCAGCACCAGCGGGGTGCCCTGGTCGGCGAGGCTGCGGCCGAGGTCCCTCCAGCGGTCGGCCGGCCAGCACTTGTGGATGCCACCGCTGCCCGGGTGCAGGGCGATTGGTGTCGTCGAGGGGCCTTGCGCCGGCGGTGGTGTGGCCAATGCGGGGGCCTCCTGCTCCAGCCACATGGCCAGGCTTTCGAGCGGGCGCGCCAGTTGCAGCACGGCGTGGTGTCCGGTGGTCTCGTCAATCCTTGCGGGGCCGTGGATCAGGGTGGCCTTGGTGAAGCGCCGCAGGTTGGCGTCGAAGATGCCCTGGGGATCAAACAGGTAGCTGATGATCAATTGGAACCCGCCGAGCCACTGTTCCAGTTCCGGCCGGATGCCGGCCCCGGGCATGAACAGCGGGGCGTAGACGCCGTGCTCGAACGAGCGCACCCGGTCGGCCACCCCGGCCTTGACCGCAAGGTCGACCACCGGCTTGTAGCCGAGCACCTCGATTTCGAGTTCCGGCAGCGAGTTCCGCAGCAGCTGAATCGCGGGCAGCGTAAGCAGGAAGTCGCCGATGGCGCCGCCGCGGATGACCAGGGCCTTGGGCATGGATGAAACCCGGTTTGGCCGCGGGTCGGCAGCACCGGTGTCGGCAGGGGACCGTCAAGGGCGCGAGCCCGATTCGATCAGCTCTGCCCGGCGCTGGTGTCGGAGGCGTCGTCGTCCTCGCTGGCCAGAACCTCGACCTCCACCGGCACGACGCCCGAGCGGATCATGTTCAGTTCACGCGCGGCGCCCTTGGTGACGTCGATGATGCGGCCGCGGATGAACGGGCCGCGGTTGTTGATGCGGACCACGACGCTGCGACCATTGTTGAGGTTGGTGACCCGGACCTGGGTGCCCATCGGCAGGTTGCGGTGGGCGGCGGTCATGGAATCCTCGCACAGGCGTTCGCCGCTGGCGGTGTGGCGTCCGCCGTTGGAGCGGATGCTGTAGTAGGAGGCCCGGCCTTCCTGGGTCTGCACCACCCGCGGTCCGGCCGGCGGCGCCGGTTCGGGTTCCTGAGTGGAGGCGCATGCCAGCGGCAACAGCCCGAGGGCGGCGATGGCCAGTGGTGACAGCCGGCGGCGCAGTGAAGAGCGGTGCGACAGACGCGAGGAACGGTCGGCAAGACGACCGCAGACAGCTTGGACAGGAACTCCTGAAACTTTCATAATCAACGGGTTGACGCGGATGGCGGCGGATTGTGCCGACCCTCCGGCCACAAATGCGGGACAGTGGTCCCGACATCAGCGGAGCCCGAATGGAGCATAAACGAGGCCAAACGCAAGGCCCGGTTGGGGAAAAACGAGGCCCCCGAGTGTGCTTTTTCCTGAACGGATGCGCGCAATTCCGTCCGCCTGCTTTTGTACAGATATTCTGTGCAGATATTTCGGAGCCAGCACATCAGGGCCGCCGCAGCACCAGCGTTCCGTGGTCGATCGACGCGTCATAAGTGGCGTCATAAGTCTCCGCGGTCAAGGTGGCGTCCTGTTGGTAGCGGCCGCGGCGGTTGATCTCACGGTCGCCGACCACGCGGAATTCGCCGGGGGTCCCGGGGCTTTCAGTGACCTCGAAGCGGGCTCGGTAGCTGGCGCGCAGAATGGTGGCCCAGGTAGCGTGGTAGTGGAAGTCATACTCGCCGGGTTGGCCGGCGGTGGTGCCGTCGGCGGGCGCGATGATGGCGCGCAGCTTGCCGCTGTGGCCGGTGGGCTGGCTGTGCCAGGTGCCGGTCCAGGGACCGGTGAAGTCCGGTCGTTCGCCCGGCATGTCGGCGACAGCCTGACGCCACTCCCGCTGGAAATTGCTGCAGGCGGGCACCAGCAGCAGCAGCAGCGCCGCCAGACAGGCGGGGACCCGGTTCAGGCGGCGGACAGCCCGGCAGCCAGATGGCGTGGAAGCGGGCGCGAGGGGGCTGTTGGATCGGCGGCGGGCGGTCATGGCGGCTGGGCTCCGGTGGGCACTTCCCGGGGCCGGCATCCGGGCCGGAACGGCCGAGGATGCCGGGTCGAACCAAGCCGGCCAAACCGGGCCGGTCGGCCAGTTCCCGGGGGCAATCCGGCTCAAATTAACCAATCCGGCCGCAGGGTTCAAGGGGCAATGGCCACGGCTCGCCCGCCGTGCGGCCCCCCCCAACGCCAGTCGACGAACGCAGCCGCCGGTGCGCGAATGGGCGGCGGTCAACGGATGCTGTTCCAAGGCGCTTGGTCGAAGACATCGACCGTGAACTCGTCGCTGCCGGTTTCGGCCGGGCCGAGGATGGCGAGGAACCGCAATTCGCGGTCGCTGGTGTTGAACGTGGCGTGAACCATGTCGGCGGGAATGTGGGCGACGTCGCCGGGGCCGAGCTTGCGGCTGGATTCGC
>SKLO01000359.1 GCA_007123195.1 Verrucomicrobiales bacterium
GTTGTGCCGGGTGATCGGGCGGCCGCTGGATTCATGGGAGGAGAAGCCGGCCAAGGGCCTCATGAGCGCGGCGGGGTGGTATCGCTGCTGGTTGTTCGGGGAAGGCAGGGAGGTGGCGGATGAGAGCGGGCGGCCGCGGCGCCGTGGCCTGGCCAGGGAGGCGGTGGAGAAGGTGGTGAAAAAGGAGGGCAAGCTGTCGCGGGTGGAGCTGCTGAGGTGTCGGGTGAGGTATTTCAGCGATGGGGTGGCGATTGGCAGCCGCGGGTTCATCGAGGAGCTGTTCAAAGCGCGGCGCGGGTGTTTCGGGCCGAAGCGCAAGGACGGGGCGCGAGCGATCCGGGAGGCGGAGGGCTCGCTGTTCTCACTGCGGGCACTGCGGGTCCAGGCGGTGGAATGAACTGAGGCGGTGTGGGCAATATCGGTCGTCAAGGGGTGACGAACGGCGCAACTTGAGAGCGCAACGGGACTGGCGCCAGCCGGACTTCTCGCGTGGGACGGGGTAATCAGGCACTCTCGGGTTCAATACTTTGGAAATATGGCCGGCGTCGGGAAGCGCTCTTCATGGCTGGCGTGCCCGTCAGAAAGGAATTTCTCCCGTGGCGCGGCGTCGTCGAGACGCGGGAGCTTGCGTGCCCGCGCCCGGTGGTTCAGCCCGGCCAGGTGTTCCTGCCAATGCACTGCGACGCGGTCAACCGCCTGACCGCGGCTGAATTTGATCCGCACTCACGCCAGCCCTCCTACAAGGCCTGTGCGGTGGCCAGACAGAAATGCCAAAAATTGCCAGGCATGCAGTATGCCAGTGGCGCTGGTTGGAGCGGGGGCGGAGTTGCTGGAGGGTTGGCAAGCGGTTGAAGATGAACCACAACAGGCAGTCGGGTCCAGTGGGCCCGGCGGGGCGGCGGACGGCGGCGCATCGGGCGGGATTCCGGATCCAGCCGGCGATTCACGGACTTTTTTTCTGAATCCACCCCGTTTGGGAGGATAACCAGAGCAGGCGACCACCGGACGACCACGGAAGCCCGCTGCGCCGCGCAACTTGATGACCGATCCAACCCCGCCATCTGACGAATCCGCCTCCGCCGATCCGCCGACCGCTTCCCAAGCGGTCGACGGCGAACTGTTCGTGCGCCTGCTGACCCGCCATGAGAACGATCTCTACCGCTCCATCGTCGCCCTGATGCCCGGCCGGCCGGAGGTCGATGACGTGATGCAGGAAACCGCCGCGTCGCTGTGGAAGAAGTTCGCCGACTACGACGCCAGCCAGCCATTCCTGCCCTGGGCACGGCGTTTCGCCCTGTTCGAGGTCCTGAAATGGCGCCAGCGGCTCGGCCGCAGCAAGCTGATCTTCAATGACGACCTGATTCATCAGGTCGCCGCCGAACAAGATGCCGTCCAGCCCGAGCTGGAGCAACGCCGCAAGGCGCTCGACATCTGCCTGGCCAAACTCGGCCGGCGCGACCGCCAGCTGTTGCGCCAGCGCTACCAGGACGGCCTCACCGTCATGGATCTGGCCCAAAGCGAGGGCATCAAGCCCCACAAACTCTACTACGCGCTCGAAAAAATCCGCCGCAACCTGCTGGCCTGCATCGAGACCACGATCAACTCCGCCCGCCTGCGCGAATCCTGACACCCCGCTCCCGGACGCGGCCACGCCCGCCCCCACCCACCCGATCCGATCCAACCGAACCCGCTTCATCCCGTGAACCCGAACACCAGCACCCAGCCCGCCGACCAGCGCGAATTGACCGGTTTGCTCAACCGGCTGTTCGACCGCGGGCTGGAGCCGGCGGAGGAACAGCGGCTCAACGCCTTGCTCGAACAGTCAGGCGCCGCGCGGCGCGCCTACCTGTGCCACCTCGACCTGCACCTCGAGCTGGAGCGCCGGCTGGGCGGGTTTGGCGCCCCCGACCGCGCTGCCGCCGTGCTCGATGGCGGCGCGGCCGACAGCCCCGGTGCCCGCCACCTGATCGCTCGCCCGCTGGCCTTCGGCAGCGCCGTGCTGGCCCTGGCCGCCTCCATCGTGCTCGGCCTCTGGCTGCTGCCCCGGGCTCCGGTCGAGCCGGGCACGACCGTTGCCGGTGACCCCACCGCCACGCGCACGGCGGACACCGACCCCGCGATGGGGGCGACCACGCCCGCCAACCTCGCCCTGTTGGTCGGCAGCCGCCAGGCGGTCTGGGCCGCGCCCGACCGAACCGACCGCGCGGACCCCGTCGCGCCAGGTTTGCCAACCGGCGATTACCTCCCGGCCGGTCGCCTCGAGCTCGAAGCCGGTGAAATCGATCTCAGCTTCGCCAACGGCGCCGAGATCACCCTGCATGCCCCGGCCTCGTTCGAGGTGCTGGCCGCCGATGAGTTGCAGCTCGATCGCGGGCGCCTGGCCGCGCGCATGCCCGATTCGGCCGTCGGGTTCATCATTCGCACACCGCAGAGCGCCATCGTCGATCTCGGCACCGAGTTCTCCATGAACGTGCACGAAGACGGCGACAGCGAGGTGCTGGTGCACGATGGCAAAGTGGTGGCCTCGCTGCTCAGCGACAGCGGCAGCACCCTGCGCGACTACACCGTGCAGCGCGGCCAGGCAGTCAGCATCCACCCGGGGCGCAGCGCCATGGACGCAATCGATGCCGCCGCCGACCTCGAGCGCTTCCTGCTGCCGCCGTCGATGCGCCCGCCGCCGCTGGCCATCAGCGAGGCCTACGTCGACGCCGTCACCAGCGCCGAACCCCTGGCCTACTGGCGGTTCGAGTCGGTCGATGCCGACCGCCGCGTGCGCAACCAGGTGACCGACCGCTGGCACCTGCAGCTCGACGACCACGTGCGGCTCGAACCCTCCACCGATGACAACCTCGTTGCCCTGTTCCCCGCCGAAGCCGACTCCGCGGTCGCCATGACCACCGAGCCGTTCGCCGGCCTCAACCGCGAGCAGGGCTACAGCATTGAACTGTGGGTGCATCCCGGCAATGCCAGCTGGTCCACGGTTGCCGGCCTGCTTGACGACCAGCGCATGGACGCCTCGCAGTTGCCCTACCTCAGTGTCATCGAACTCATGGGCCTCAGTCAGGGTCGCCGCAGCGGCCTCATGCACGACGACTTCGCGGTGCGCTTCCTCCACCGCTCGCCCCCGGGCGCCGGCGCCGGCTTCAACGCCATCACCGCCACCGCCTACCGCCCCAGCCAATGGCACCACCTCGCCGTGGTCGCCCAGGCCGGCCAGTTGTCGGTCTACGTCGACGGCCGGCTGATGCAGACCACCCGCGATCCGCAGCCGGTGTTCGATGAAATCGACTACCACCTCGTGCTCGGCCGCCTGCGCCCGCCGGGACACCGCGACGACCAGCGCCAGTTCCGCGGCCGCATCGACGAGGTCGCCGTCTATCCGCGCGCCCTGAGCGCCGCCGAAATCGCCGACCGCGTCCACCTCGCCACCAAGAGGCCCGGATTGCCCGTGGTCGTCACCCGCTGACACCTGCCGGGCCGGAATGGGCCGGGACTTGCCACCCGCCGCGCCGCCCGACATCATATTCTCAAGTTGAACCTGCACATGACACCGACCATCCCCGACCCCTGCCGCCGCCATGCCACCGGCCGAAGCCGCGGCACCGCCGCCGCCCTGTCCGCCGTCGTCGGCCTGATGACGCTGGCGCCCGACGCCTTGTCCGCCGCCGACCAACCCGTCTCCTACAGCCGCGAGGTCCGCCCCATCCTGTCGAACAACTGCTTCGCCTGCCACGGCCCCGACGAGCAGGAGCGTGCCGCCGGCCTCCAGCTCGACCTGCGCGACCCCGCCATCGCCGACCTCGGCGGTTATGCCGCCATCGTGCCCGGCGACGCCGAAGCCAGCGAACTGTGGCAGCGCATCACCGCCACCGATGCCAACGAGGTGATGCCCCCGCCCAAGTCCAACAAACCCCCGCTCAGCGAGGACGAACAAGACATCCTGCGGCGATGGATCGAGCAGGGCGCCGTCTACGAGCCGCACTGGGCGTTCCAAACCGTCGTCAAACCGCAACCACCGCTGGTGCGCAACGGGACCTGGGTGCGCAACCCGATCGACCGCTTCATCCTGGCGGAACTTGAAAAGCGCGGCTGGCAGCCCTCACCCGAGGCCGACCGCCGCACCCTCATCCGCCGGGTCTACCTCGACCTGCTCGGCCTGACACCGCCGCCCGAAGAAGTGGAGCGCTTTGTCAACGACCCCGCCGACGACGCCTACGAGACGCTGGTCGACCGCCTGCTCGACAGCCCCCACTACGGCGAGCGCTGGGGCCGCCACTGGCTCGACCAGGCCCGCTACGCCGATTCCAACGGCTACAGCATCGACAGCGCCCGCACCATGTGGCCCTACCGCGACTGGGTCATCCGCGCCCTCAACGAGGACATGCCGTTCGACCGGTTCACCATCGAACAAGTCGCCGGCGACCTGCTGCCCGACGCCACCACCGGGCAGCGCCTCGCCTCCGCCTTCAACCGCAACACCCTGATCAACGAGGAGGGCGGCTCCGACCCCGAGCAGTTCCGCAGCGAAATCGCCGTCGACCGGGTCAACACCACCGGCGCCGTCTGGCTCGGGCTCACCCTGGCCTGCGCCGAATGCCACACCCACAAGTATGATCCCGTCACCCACGAGGATTACTTCCGCCTGTTCGCGTTTTTCAACCAAGCCACCGACCGCAACAACCGCGGCGAACAGATCGACCTGACGTTCGACGACCTGCCGCTCGGTCACCCGCGCCACAACAGCGCCGACGCCGGACTGGCGGCCGAACTGAGGGATCAGGTGCAACAACTCGAGGCCGGGCTCGGCCAACGCCGCGAACAATGGCTGCGCGAGGTCGCCGCCCTCGGCGATGCCGGCCAGAACCACGAACAAGGCTGGCAGGCGTTCGATTACCTGTCCCACGTCACCGAGAACAACGTCGCCCTGCAGGCGCTCGACGACGGCTCGCTGCTGGTCGACCGCCAGGCCAAGGGCAACGACAACTACCTGTTGCGCGGCCGCTTCCCCACCGCCACCGAAGTCATCCGCCTGACCGTGCTGCCGCACGAATCCCTGCCCTCCAACGGCCCCGGCACCGCCGGCAACGGCAACTTCGTGCTGACCGGATTCGAGATCTGGATCGATGACCAGCAGGTGCCCGTGCGCTACGCCCGCGCCTCCCACGCCCAGCCCGACTACCCGGTCCAGGCCACCATCGACGGCAGCGACGCCAACGGCTGGGCGATCAACGTCGGCAACAACTCCGACCGCCGGATGAACTCCGCCCACCGTGCCGAGTTCATCCTCGAATCCCCCGTCCCGGCCGGCGCCGGGATCGAGATCCGCCTGCGCCACCAGCGCAATCCCGACTACCTCGTCGGCCGTTTCCGCATCGATGGCGCCGCGCAGGCGCCCGCCCTGCCGCCGCTCGACGACACCGTCGCCGCCGACCTGGTGCATGCAGCCCGCACCGCCGAGGGCGCGCGCGACGACCGCCAGCGCCGGCTGCTCGACCAGGCGTTCGGTTTTGCCGACGGCGAAGCGGCCACCTTGCGCGACCGCCTCGCCCGCGCCGGCGGCGGTGCCGGGCTCGACCCGATCCCGGTGATGGTCATGCAGGACCTGCCGCCCGACCGCTGGCGCGAGACCTACATCCACCTGCGCGGCGACTTCCTCAGCCCTGACAAGGACACCGGCCCGCTGCAGCCCGGCGTGCCCGCCGTGCTGCCGCAGATCGAAACCGCCAACGGCCGCCCGGCCAACCGGCTCGACCTCGCCCGCTGGCTGGTCGACACTGACAATCCGCTCACCGCCCGCGTCACCGTCAACCGCGTCTGGATGCGCTACTTCGGTCTCGGCCTGGTCGAGACCGAGGAGGACTTCGGCATGCAGGGCAGCCTGCCCAGCCACCCGGAACTGCTCGACTGGCTGGCCGCCGCCTTCATGGAGTCCGGCTGGTCGAAGAAGCGCCTCCACCGCGCCATCGTCACCTCCGCCACCTACCGCCAGGCCTCCCACGCCAGACCCGACCTCGACTCCGACGACCCGCGCAACCGGCTGCTGGCAAGGCAGAACCGCATCCGCGTCGACGCCGAAATCATCCGCGACCTGAAACTCTCCGCCAGCGGCCGGCTGGCCCCCGTGCTCGGCGGCCCGCCGGTGTTCCCGCCGCAGCCGGACGGCGTCTACGCCTTCACCCAGCGCGGCAAACCGTGGAACACCAGCCAGGGCGATGACCGCCACCGTCGCACGCTCTACACCCACTTCTACCGCAGCGCGCCCTACCCGTTGCTGACCACCTTCGACGCGCCCGACTTCGGCACCTCCTGCACCCGGCGCATGCCCTCCAACACCCCCCTGCAGGCGCTCGCCCTGGCCAACGACGAAGGCCTGTTCGAACTCGCCCAGGCCATGGGTGCCCGCCTCCTGTCCGAGGTGCCGGGCGCGGCCCCGCAACCGGCCACCGACCGCCGCCGCATCGCCCACGGCTTCGTGCTCGCGGTCGGCCGCGAGCCCGCCGCCGCCGAGCTGGACCATCTGCTCCGCTGGCTGGACCGGGCCCGCGACGACCTCGCCGGCGGCAACGGCCGCGCCGCCGACATCGCCGGACCCGCCGCGCTCGGAGCCGCCGCCGGCGATCCGGTCGAGGCCGCCGCCTGGGTCGGGCTCGCCCGGGTGCTGTTCAATACCGACGAGTTCATCACCCGCGAGTGAGCCGCCCGTCGGCCTGACCGCCCCACTTTTCAACCAGACACTCACCGCCAACCCCATCCGAGACCACCACATGCAACCCGACTTCATCCATCCCTCCGGCCCGCACGGCGGCGACCACGGCGTGCACCCCACCACCCGCCGTCATTTCCTGCGCAATTGCACCGCCGGCGTCGGCGCCATGGCCCTGACCGAACTGCTCGCCACCGACGGCCTCGCCGGCGCGCCCGCGCGCACCGGTCCCGGCCAGACCGCGCCCGGCCATGCCGTGCCCAGGGCGCGCAACGTCATCTTCCTGTTCATGGCCGGCGGCCCCAGCCAGTTCGAGATGTTCGAGGACAAACCGCGCCTGCGCGAGTTCCACGGCCAGGCACCGCCGCCCAGCCTGATGGAGGGCCGCCGCTTCGCCTTCCTCAAGGGCGATGAAACCCTGCTCGGCGCCAAGCCGGAGTTCGAGCGCGCCGGCCAGTGCGGCATGCCGATCAGCGAACTGCTGCCGTATCACAAGACCATCGCCGACGAGGTCACCTGGCTGCGCGGCATGACCACCGACGTGTTCAACCACGGCCCCGCCAAGCTGTTCATGAACTCCGGCTTCCAGGCCCCCGGCCGGCCGTCGATGGGCTCGTGGCTGCTCTACGGCCTCGGCAGCGAGTCGGCCGACCTGCCCGGCTTCGTCGTGCTGCAATCCGGCAACCGCGGCCCGCGCGCCGGCAACGCCCTCTGGTCCAGCGGCTTCCTGCCCAGCTCCTACCAGGGCGTGCCGTTCCGCGGCCAGGGCGATCCCATCCTCAACCTGCGCAACCCGGACGGCTTCGACACCGACACTCAGGCGCACTTCCTCGACGGCGTCCAGGGCCTCAACCGGCTGCGCCACGACACCGTCGCCGACCCCGAGATCATGACCCGCATCAAGGCCTACGAAATGGCCTTCCGCATGCAGGCCAGCGCACCCGAACTGATGGACATCGCCGGCGAAAGCCAGGCCACGCTCGACCTCTACGGCGTCAAGCCCGGCCAGGCCTCGTTTGCCAACAACTGCCTGCTGGCCCGCCGCCTGATCGAGCGCGGCACCCGCTTCGTGCAGTTGTATCACACCGACTGGGATCATCACGGCGGCCGCGGCGAGGACCTCAACGTCGACCACCCGCGCCTGTGCCGCGAGACCGACCAGGCCTCCGCCGCGCTGGTGCTCGACCTCAAGCAGCGCGGCCTGCTCGAGGACACCATCGTCATCTGGGGCGGCGAGTTCGGCCGCACCCCGATGGGCGAGGTGCGCGCCACCGTCGGTCGCGACCACCACGTCGACGCCTTCACCATGTGGATCGCCGGCGGCGGGTTCAAGGCCGGCTACATCCACGGCGAGACCGACGAACTCGGCTTCGGCGTCGTCGACGGCAAGGTCCACGTGCACGACTTCCACGCCACCCTGCTGCACCAGCTCGGCATCAACCACGAGCGCCTCACCTACCGCTTCCAGGGCCGCGACTTCCGCCTCACCGACGTGCACGGCCACATCGTGCGCGAGGTGATCGCATGACCCGCCGGACCGGCGGCCCGGGTTGTCGATCATGGCGTCTGGTTCCGATCCCCTCCGACCATTCCTTTGCCCCCCATTCCCTTGCCATTCAGAACGACGCGCTGGAGGACTCCCGAGCGTCCAGGGGCGGACGTGAGATCCGGAAAAAAGGCAGGATGGCAAAGGAATGGGGGCAAAGGAATGATCCTTGGAGCTGAGCTTCAGCCACCCATCGACCCAATGTGGCGTGAACTGGTATCCCGAAATCCACCAGGATTGAAAGGCAACAGGCA
>SKLO01000321.1 GCA_007123195.1 Verrucomicrobiales bacterium
ACCCCACCGCCACCCGGTTCGCCGGGTGGCGGTTTTTTGCGTCCGTCAGGGTCACGCGGCCGCGGCCCTGTTCCGCCCCGCCCGCAGGTCCCGCCCACGGGATGGCAGCACCGCGGCGCCAACCCGCCCTTGCCAGCGCGTCTGGGCGCGCCAAGTTGGCGCCATGACCAAGACCGACCGCGCCTTTCTTCACGAGCTGCTTTCCACTCCCAGCCCCACCGGCTTCGAGATGCCGGGACAGCGCGTCTGGGCGCGCCACGTCGGCAAGGTGGCGGACTCGGTCGACTGCGACGCCTACGGCAACGCCTGGGCGGTGCTCAACGGCAGCGGCGAGGGAGGCGGTCGCCGGGTCATGATCGCCGCCCACGCCGACGAGATCGGCTACATGATCAAGCACGTCACCGACAAGGGCTTCCTTCACCTCGACCGCATTGGCGGGTCCGACAGCGCCACGGCGCGCGGCCGGCGGATCGACCTGCTCGGCGACAAGGGCGTGGTGCGCGGCATCATCGGCAACACCGCCATCCATCTGCGGGAGAACCGCGACGACGAAAAGGCGCCGAAAATCCATGAATTGTATGTCGATGTGGGCGCCTCCAACGCCAAGGAGGTGGCCGAGCTGGGGCTGCGGCCGGGTCATGCCGCGGTCTACACCGACACGGTCGAGGATCTCGGCGACCACCGCGTGTGCGGGCGCGCCCTGGACAACCGGATCGGCGGCTTCATCCTGGCGCTGGTGATGGCCAAGCTGGCCGGCGGGCGCAAGCGCTGCCCGGCCACCATGATCGCGCTCAACACCGTGCAGGAGGAGATCGGCGGACACGGCGCGAAGATGGCCACCCACCGGCTGCAACCCGATGTGGCCATCTGCATCGACGTCACCCACGCCACCGACACGCCCGGCATTGAGCACGCCAAACACGGCAAGGTGGAACTGGGCGCCGGGCCGTCGGTGACCCACGGCACATCGAGCCATCCGCTGGTGGTCGAGCGCATCGTCAAGGTGGCGGCGAAAAGGAAGATCCCGCTGCAGCATGAGAGCAGCAGCCGCTTCTCCGGCACCGACACCGACGAGATCTTCAAGGTGCGGCACGGGGTTCCCAGCGGGCTGGTGTCGCTGCCCCTGCGTTACATGCATTCGGTGGTCGAGACCGCCGATCTGCGCGACCTCGAGCACATGGTCGATTTGCTGGCCGGGTTCGTGCAGTCGATCACCGACCATGAGGAATTCCGCCAGCGGCTGGATTGAGTGGCAGGCGGTGGATTCGCAAGCGATGCTGTGGCGATTGACGTGATGCGCAAGAGGTGGTGCCGGGACCACGCGGCGGTTTCATTCGCTGGGAGCGAAAGAGACCGTGAAGGAAGAAGACACAGGGAACGAGCGGCGCGCACCCCGGTCGAATTGAAGACAATTCAACCTACGGTCGCTGCGCCCGAGAGGACCGGGGTGAGGCGGTGCGTCAGGGGGCGGCGGCGTGGTTCGTTGAAGCGGGGCGGCGGCGTGGTTCGTTGAAGCTGTCCATCGGCGGCAGCCTCGTAGGTTGAATTGGCGCAATTCGACCTCCTGTGCGTGCTGCGCGCGGGCGCGGGCCGGGTTCACGATCAGGTTTCATTCGCAGCGGGCGAAAGAAACCGTGAAGGAAGCAGGCGAAGGGAACGAGCGACCCGCACCCCGGTCGAATTGGGTCAATTCAACCTACGGGCGTTGCGCCCGCGAGGTCTCGGTGAGGCGATCGGTGTCGGCTGCGTGGCTGCTGGTCGGCGCCGTGAGGGGCAGGTGGCGTTGTTCACCGAAACCCTCCCGAATTCACCTGATCGAGCGTTCACACGCTGCGGCGCCGGCGCTTGACCTTGAGCTGGGCGAGCGACTTGGCGATCGAGGCCTGCAAGGCGGCGACCTCCTCGGGGGTGTGGTCGGCCCCCTTGTCCTCAAGCGCTTTCTGCGCGCTCTGCAGGGCTTTCTCGACCATGTCCTCCTGAATGCCTTCCTCCTCGATGGCGAGGTCGGCCAGCACGTTGACCTCGTGCTGGGTAATCTCGACGAAACCCTCGCCCACCGCCAGATGCACCTCCTTGCCGCTCTTGCGGAAGACCAGTTCACCGGGCTGCAGGTTGGTCACCAGCGGCACGTGGCTTTCCAGCACGCCCAGTTCCCCGTCAAAGCCCGGCAGCACGACGGAGTCGACCTGGTCGGCAAAAGCCACGGTTTCGGGGGTGACGATGGAAAGTTTCAGCGACATGACAGGATTGCGTGAACGGGAACGAAGGTCAGGGACGGGGCGGGCGGGATCAAGATCAGCGCTCGACGGTGTCGATGCCGGCCTTCATGTAGAAGTTGTTCTCGCCGACGTCGTCCCATTTGCCGTCGAGGATCTCGGCGAAGCCCTTGACGGTGTCCTCGCGGGACACGTAGACGCCGGGACGGCCGGTGAAGACCTCGGCGACGGTGAACGGCTGCGACAGGAAGCGCTGGATCTTGCGGGCGCGGAACACGGTCATCTTGTCGTCGTCGGACAGCTCGTCCATGCCGAGAATGGCGATGATGTCCTGCAGATCCTTGTAGCGCTGCAGCACCATCTGCACGCCGCGGGCGACACGGTAGTGCTCCTCGCCGACCACCTCGGGCGCAAGCGCGTTGGAGGTGGAAGCAAGCGGGTCGACCGCCGGGTAGATGCCCAGCTCGGCGAGCGAACGCTCGAGCACGACGGTGGCGTCGAGGTGGGCGAAGGTGTTGGCGGGGGCGGGGTCGGTCAAGTCGTCCGCCGGCACGTAAACCGCCTGGAACGAGGTGATCGAGCCCTTGTTGGTCGAGGTGATGCGCTCCTGCATGGCGCCCATTTCGGCGGCCAGGGTGGGCTGGTAACCCACCGCCGAGGGGGTGCGGCCGAGCAATGCGGACACTTCCGAGCCGGCCTGCGAGAAACGAAACACGTTGTCGACGAACAACAGCACGTCCTGGTTCTTCTCGTCGCGGAAGTATTCGGCCATCGACAAGGCCGACAGGGCGACCCGAAGGCGGGCGCCCGGCGGCTCGTTCATCTGGCCGTAGACCAGCGCCACCTTGGACTTGGAAAGGTCCTTCTGGTCGATGACCCCGGCTTCGGACATCTCCTGGTAGAGGTCGTTGCCCTCGCGGGTGCGCTCACCGACACCGGCGAACACGGAGTAACCGCCGTGCTGCTTGGCGATGTTGTTGATCAGCTCCATGATGACCACCGTCTTGCCGACACCGGCGCCGCCGAAGGCGCCGACCTTGCCGCCCTTGGTGAAGGGGCAGATGAGGTCGATGACCTTGATGCCGGTCTCGAGGATGGCGTTGGAGGTGTCCTGCTCGATGAGGGACGGCGCCGGGCGGTGGATCGGGTAGGTCTTGTCGAACTTGACCTCGCCGCGCTCGTCGATGGCGTTGCCGGTGACGTCGAAGATGCGGCCGAGCACACCCTCGCCGACCGGCACCTGGATGGGCGCGCCGGTGTCGACCAGCGTCATGCCGCGCTTGAGGCCCTCGGTGGTGGACATGGCCACCGCGCGGACCCAGCCGTCGCCGAGGTGCTGCTGGACCTCGAGGGTCAGGGTGGTCCTGGCGCCGCCGAAGTCGTATTCGACCTCAAGGGCGTTGTTGATGGCCGGGACTTGACCGACTTGCGAGAAGTCGGCGTCGACCACGGGGCCGATGATTTGGGCGATGGTTCCGGTATTGCTCATGAATGGTGAACGTGGACGAGATTGGTCGGTCGGGTGGATGAAATGGAATGGCGTCAGGATCAGCTGATCGCCATCTGGGCGGTGGCGATCTCCAGCAGCTCGCTGGTGATGGCGGCCTGGCGGGCCTTGTTGTATTCGAGGGTGAGATCCTTGATCAACTGTTTGGCGTTGTCGGTGGCGTTCTTCATCGCCACCATGCGGGAACTGTGTTCCGAGGCGCGCGCCTCGAGCACCATCTGGTAGAAGGTGTAGTTGATGTATTGCGGCAGCAGCGCGACCAGCACCGAGGCGGGATCGGGCTCGTAGAGGTAGCTGTAGTCGCCGCCGGTGACGAACTTGTCGGCTGCGTCGACGGGGGCCGGCCTGGTGGCGGCCATGTCGAAGTCCTTGGGCTTGCCGAGCGCCAGCGGACTGATCGGCAGCAGGGTCTCGACCACCGGCACCTGGGTTAGGGTGGAGACGAAGTTGGTGAAGGCCACGCGCACGCGGTCGACCTGCCCCTCGAGATACTGGTCGGTGACGAACCTGGCGACCGCCTTGGCGTCGGAGAACTGCACCGGGTCCTTGATCTGGAAGTCGGCCTGCAGGTCCTTCTTGAGCCTGGCAAGGGTGGTGCGCAACTTGGTGCCGACGGTGACGAAGCGGGTTTCGGGGCCGGCCTCGCTGAGGGTCTTGCGCAGCAGGTTGGTGTTGAGGCCGCCGCAGAGGCCCTTGTCGGTGTTGACCACCAACAGCAGCTCGCGTTCGCCCTCGCGCTGCTCGAGCAGCGGGTGCTCGAGGTCCTCGGCCCGCGTCTTGAGCTTGTTGAGCACCTTGTTGAGGGCCTCGGCATAGGGCCGGCCGCTCACCGCCTGGTCCTGGGCACGCTTCATCTTCGAAGCGGCCACCAACTGCATGGCTTTGGTGATCTGGGCGGTGTTTTTGACCGACTTGATGCGTCGGCGCAGGTCACGCAGGTTGGCCATGGCGAATTGTCAGGAATCAGGGATTGAGGTGCGAATGGCGGCGACGGGCCGGGCGGACTGGATCACTTCTTCCAGGTTCCCTTGTAGTCCTCGATCGCGGTCTTGAGGTCTTTCTCCAACTCGTCGGACAGCGCCTTCTCGTTGGCGATTCTGGACAGCAGTTCCGATTTGCGGGTGTTGAGGAACTCCTCAAGGCCGTTCTGGAACTCCTTGACCCGGTCGACCGGCACGTCGTCGAAGTGACCGTTCTGCATGGCCCACAGCAGGGCGCCCATGATCTCCAGGCTCTTGGGGTTGTACTGGTCCTGCTTGAACAGCTCGACCACGCGCTGGCCGCGCTCAATGAGCTTGCGGGTCTTCTCGTCGAGGTCGGAACCGAACTGGGCGAATGCCTGCATCTCGCGGAACTGGGCGAGGTCGAGCTTGACGGTGCCGGACAGTTTCTTGATCAGCTTGGTCTGGGCGGCGGAACCCACGCGGGACACGGACAGGCCCACCGAGATGGCGGGACGGATGCCCTGGTAGAACAGGTCGGTCTCGAGGAAGATCTGGCCATCGGTGATGGAGATGACGTTGGTCGGAATGTAGGCGGACACGTCCCCGGCCTGGGTCTCGATGATCGGCAGCGCGGTGAGCGACCCGCCGCCCTCGGCGTCGCTGAGGCGCGCGGCGCGCTCGAGCAACCGGCTGTGCAGGTAGAACACGTCGCCGGGATAGGCCTCGCGGCCGGACGGGCGGCGCAGCACCAGCGACACCTGGCGGTAGGCCACGGCGTGCTTGGAGAGGTCATCGAACACGATCAGGGCGTCCATGCCCTGGTCCATGAACCACTCGCCGATGGCGCAGCCGGCGTAGGGGGCGAGGTATTGGTTGGAAGCGCTGTCGGAGGCGGAGGCGACCACCACCACGGTATGCTCCATGGCGCCGGCCTCTTCCAGCACCTTGACGGTGCGGGCGATGTTCGACTGCTTCTGGCCGATGGCGACGTAGATGCAGACCAGCGGCTTGTGACCCTTGAGTTCGCCGGACTCGGCGGCCTTGTTCTGTTTGGCCTGGGAGATGATGGTGTCGACGGCGACGGTGGTCTTGCCGGTGGCGCGGTCGCCGATGATCAATTCGCGCTGGCCGCGGCCGATGGGAATCATGGCGTCGATGGCCATGATGCCGGTCTGCACGGGCACGCTGACTGACTTGCGCTTGATGATGCCGGGGGCGATTTTCTCAACCGGGTAGCTGGTGCTGGCGCGCAGGTCGCCCTTGCCGTCGAGCGGCTGGCCAAGGGTGTTGACGATGCGGCCGAGCAGTTCCTTGCCCACCGGCACCGACAGCAGGCGGCCGGTGGTCTTGACCTCGGTGCCCTCGGAGATGTTTTCGGCGTTGCCGAGCACGACGCAGCCGACCTCGGTTTCCTCAAGGTTGAGCGCCAGGCCGTAAACCCCGCCCGGAAACTCGATCATTTCGTTGAGCATGACGTCGCTGAGGCCCTCGATCTTGGCGACGCCGTCACCAATCTCGCGGACGACGCCGACGTTCGACTTGGTGACGGAAGACTTGAGGCCGGCGATTTCGGCTTCGATTTCCTGCAGGATGGTACTCATGAGCGGTGGTTCGGAATGTGGATGAAAGCGATGGTTGGCGACCGGGTGGTGGCGTGGCGTTGACGGCCGGTCCGGGTGCCGGATGGCGGAATCAGAACGAGTTTTGGAGTTGCTGCAGGCGGGCGCGCACGCTGCCGTCCCAGACGTTGCTGCCGACGCGGATGCGCATGCCGCCGATCAGGTCGGGATTGACGCGCACGGAGGTGTTGAGGTCGCTGCCATAGCGGTCGCGCAGGTCGTTCTCCAGGTTGGCGGCCAGCACGGGATAGAACTCGGTGGCGGTCTCGATGACGGCCACGCGCTTGTCGACCTCGAGCCGCACCAGGTGGGCGAAAGCCCCGAGGACGGCGAGATAGCCGCGCGGTTTTTCCTGCTTGAGGCGATTGACCACCAGGCGAACGCGGCCCTCGTCAAGACGGCCGTCCGGCAGGCAGGCGCGGATCAGCTGTCTGGCGATGCGTTTGGATTCCTTGCTGCCTTTCATGGTGCGGCGGGGGCGGTGGCGGTGGCGCTACGGACGCGCTCAGGCGACGACTTCGGAGATGGTTTCCTGGTTGATGCGCTTCTGGTCCTCGTCGGTGAGCACCTTGCCGGTGACCCGGCCGGTGGTGTCGATCACCAGGCGGCCGAAGTCCCGCTTGAGTTCGGTCAGCAACTGCTGGCGGTCGGCCTCGGCGGCGGCGTGCGCCTTGGCCACGATCTGGCCGGCCTCGTTGACCGCCTCCTGGCGCCTTTTTTCGGTCAGGGCCTCGGCGGATTGACGGGCTTCAGCCACCAGGCGGTCGCTCTCCTTGTTGGCGGCGGCAATGATCTCGTCGGCCTTCTGATTGGCTTGCGACAGTTCTTTCTTGACCCGCTCGCGGTCGGCTTCCAGCTCGATGATGCGGCGGCGGCGGGCCTCCAGCATGGCCATGATCGGGCCGAAGGCGTAGCGGCTGAGCACCGCGTAGACGATCATCACGACGATGATCTGGGCAAAAAACTTGCCCCAGGCGAATCCGAAGGTCTCAAGGACGGTCATGGTGAAAACGAAAGTTGCGGGCTGCTGGCTGGCGGGAGGATGGGATCGGGAGTCGGTGGCATCAGGCTGGTGGCCCCCGGGCACCGCCCCTGGCCGTGATGGGCCGGGGCGGCGCCGCAGGGAACCGGGCCGGGAATTACATGGCCAGGAAGGTGATCACGAGGGCATAAATCGCGACCGCCTCGGCGAGGGCCATGCCGATGATGCCCAGGGTGAGGATGTTGCCGAAGGCACCCGGGTTGCGGCCGACGGCTTCGACGGCCTTGGCGCCGATCATGCCGACGCCGATGGCGGCTCCGGCACCGGCGATGGCGAGGGTGAGTGAGGCATCGATGCCGCCGGCGGCGGCTTCGGTGGCGGCTCCGACCGCCGGTTCCGCGGCGGCAAGGATGGGCATGAGTTCAGTAATCATGGTGTTGGTCTGGATTCAGCCGGGCGACCCGGGTGGGTCGGCGGGCGTGGTTGGTTGTCTGGTTGCGTTTGGAATGACCGCCGCCCACGGTCATGCCATGGTCCCGGTCGGTCAGAGGATGCGGGCGCGCGTCAGTGGCCTTCGCCGTGCTCGTCGCCGTGGTCGTCGTGGGTGGTGGACAGCTGGATGTAGACCGCGCACAGCAGGGCGAACACGGTGGCCTGCAGCAGGCCGATCAGCAGCTCGAAGAAGTAGAAGGGCAGCGGAAACAAGACCGAGGTGATGAAGCTGCCGATGGCGCCCAGGCCCTGCCCGAGCACGGCCATCTCGTGCAGCAGGGTTTCGCCGGCGAACACGTTGCCGAACAGGCGCAGGGACAATGACGCCGGGCGGAAGGCGATCGAGATCAGCTCGATGACACCGACAAACAGGAACATGGGGATCAGGATCTTGCCCATCAGACCCTTGAGGCCACCCTTGGGACCGAACATGTGGTAGAGGAAGCCGAACAGTCCCATCTCCTTGAGGGTGACATACATCCACAGGATCATGAAGGTTGCCGCCAGACCCAGGGTCATGTTGAGGTCGGCGGTGGCCGGGCGCAGGATCGGCACGTCGGGCTCGGGGTAGAGGGTCAGGAAGCCGGTCATTTCGGCGTAGCCACCGGTTTCCTTCAGGAAGCCGACGGTGCCGACGCCCGGCACCAGCGCCATCCAGTTGGAGATCAGGATGAACAGGAAGAAGGTCGCCAGCAGGGGGAAGGCGCGCGGGGCGACCTTGGGGCCGACGA
>SKLO01000216.1 GCA_007123195.1 Verrucomicrobiales bacterium
CTGCCCTCGAGGCCCTTGTCATCGGTCGGCACCACCGGCATGCCCATGCCCGCCCGGCGCCAGACTTGCGCCGGCATGTTCACCGGCTGCAACTGGGTGAGCACGTCCTCGTCAGGTTCCGGTGGCAGCCAGTCGTCGAGGGCGCTGGCATCCAGGGCCAGCAACGGCTCTTGCCAGCCGGTTTCGTAGCCGTAGGCGTCAAGATTCCACACGACGGAATCGTCGAGCTCGACCAGCCACTTGTGGCCGACGACAGCGAGAGCGGGGGCCAGTCGGATCACGCTCTCAACCGCCTTCGGGGAGCTGCCCTGGCCGTCAGTGGGCTTCGTGGCCTCGCCCGCGGCTGCTGGGTCCGGCTGCGGGTCGCAGCCGGCCGGCAACGTGTATTGCAAGGTCGGGTAAAACCAAACTTCTTCGTCCTGCCATTCAAGCGTTACCCCGGTGGTTCCGTGGCCCATGACTTCGGTGCTGGGGAAGGGGATGTCCCCGGTTGCAAGGCCGATTCTGACGTCGAAATGAGGTTGCAGGGCCTCGATGGCGCCGACCAGATCCTCCAGCTCCGGCGACCGCAGTTGTTTCTGCGCGGCGACCATCAGATCGAGCGGAAATCCGGGGCTGAACACCGAGGAGAAAGGCGCATGAACCGAGAACCCGCCATTGGGGTCGGGGATTACGGTCAACCGCGGCTTGCGGCGGGCGGGCGGCGGCTGGGCCGGGCCGGGTTTCGGGCCGTCGGACGCCGGTTCACCCGGGGGGCTATCGAGCAACAATCCGAGCGCCTTGGCGGCGGCATCGGGATCGGTCGGGGCGCGGCCGTTGATTTTGCCCTGGCGCAGCAGGCCGTTGAGCATGATCACGCCGGCGAGCACGTGGACGCACGGCCGGCCAGGCTTGGAGTCCCCGCAGGTGCAGTCGCCGACCAGCTTGTCGGGTCGGTCGCCGGGGCGGATGGTTTGTTGACTGGACCAGCACTTGAGGATCAGGGCGTCGCCATCGGCGGCCCAGCGCAGCACCTGGGGATCCATGTCCTGGGCCATGGCGACGGCGTGTTGGATGTTGTCGGCATTGCCGAGCGCATAGATCCGGCCGGGTGTCAGGCTTTTCAGGGTGGCGGTAAGTGGGTGCAAGCGGAGCAGCAGCGTGGTGGAAATTCAGCGGGCATGGGAAGCGGTGACCGGTGCCGGCCCGGTGGCCGCGTCCAGACCGGCAGGAAAGCGCCGTGGCAGCCAATTGGCAACCGCGATGACAGGCGACATTCTACCATGGAATGATCATGTGAACAGTAAAATGCGGCACTGGTGGGAGGCCGGGTGCGAGCCGGAAAACGGAGCGAGGAGGTGGCAGGCGGTCGGGAAACTGCGCGCGGGGCGGCAAATCATATGACCAATATGTTCAAACGAGCACGAACCCCCTGTTTTCCGGCCTGTGGAAGGTTGGATTTTTGAAATAAACGCTGTCTTCCGGCCCTCATGAACCGTTAATGGCAGTGTGGGTTCAGGATGAACCCCGCCATCTACCAGACAACAAACATGAAAAAGCACCTGCTCAGCATTGCTGCGGTGACCGGTTTGCTGGCTTGGGGCCTCCCTCTGGGAGGTTCGAAGCAAGCGAGCGCCGATGTGGAATCGGCGTCGGACACCGTGGTGGTGTACGTGATGAAGGCGGCCGGACGCGGCTGAAGTATCGATAGGGTGGCCCGTGCGGCCATCGAGAAGCAAGAAGGGGTTGGCCAGGTGTTCGTCACCGGTGCCAACGCCTGGTTTGTGATGGAGGGCGATGCCAAGCCCGATGAGGCCCAACTGAAGGCCGACATCGAGGCTGGACGCCTGACCTTCCAATCGCTCGCTGCCGAAGAGCGGCCCCGGCCCAAGGCCGCGTGGCTGATTGAAAGCGGCTTTGGCTGAGCGGACACCTCAATCAAGGCCGGTGCGGCCTTGGACGAGTTGGAAGGATTGCAAGCCTTCGTCAGTCGCCAGATCGTGATCCATACGGAGAGCGAGGAAGCGCCTGACAAGGATGCCATCCAAGCGGCTCTCGCGCCCTTCAACCTCACCATCGGTGAGATCAAGCGCGACGATTCGCTGTTGTTCTGAGAAACGAACACACAAATAACAATCCAACCGCCGGTTGGTCGGCCTGAAAATCGACCGCAGCCGGTGGCAGGGGGGGTCCCAAGGGGATCCCCCCTTTTTTGTGCTCCTGTCCCGGGGCCTTGCCATCGCCGTGTGGGCCTGATGGTGGCCCCGTGCAGTCACTCGCTGTCGTCGGCAGCACCGGCTTCGAGCCCGGCGAGGAAACGGTGGTCGATGTGGATCGTGTCCCAGGGCAACTCGCGGCCGATGTCCGCGAGCTCCGGGCCCGGGTTGGGCAGCGGCCGGTAGCGCATGATCGCCGGCCGGTTGAGCTCGGGCATCGCGGCCACGAACTTCATCGCCCGGTTGCCAAGGTAGAACCGAATCCGCACATCCTCGACCAGGCTCACCTCGGGGAAACCGAGCCGCGACACCAGTTCCTGGTCCGGTCCCGGGCGCCGCTGGGCGTCGGTCAAGGTTTCCCCTTCCTTCAACGGCCACAGCGTCGCGTGCCAGCGCTCGCATTGTTCCAGCAGCAGCTGCCAGTCCGCGGCCGAGAATTCGTGGGCGACCTCATTGTAGTGGCGGTCGCTGCGTTCGGCCGCCATGTCCCGCAGACCGCCGGCCACAAACCAAACGACCACCGGCAGGGCGATCAGCAGCACCAGCGCGGTGTCTCGCAAATCCTTCGACAGCGGAATGCGGGTGGCCGGTTCAGGCTCGGGGCTGGCGGCTGGCACGGCGGCGGCTGTCGACTGGTTCGCGGCGGCTCTGGCGTCGTCGTTCGCTGGGGACGGCTGGGTCATGGGCTTTGGGTGATGGGCGGGGATTGGATGATGGCGCCGACCTGGGCGCAGCCGGCTGACCGCGCACCATAGCACACGCGCGCCCGTGCCTTCAACAGCGCGGGTGAGGGAGGGATCGTCATCGCAGCGGTGGGCGGGCGACGGCCGGACGGATGCTGCACCCCGACCGGGGTGCCGGAGATTAGCAACGTCGGCGACGGGCTGTCAGCCACAGGGCGCCGACGGCGAACAGCAGCGCCCGGCCGGGTTCGGGCACCACGTAAAGCCACGTCTGGTTGAGCGTTGGGTCGAACTCCGCCCGCGCCAGCTCATTGGTGAGGAACCATGGTTGGTCCAGCAGGCCGGTTCGGTCGCCTGCGAGGAAAATCTCGCCGCCGGTGAAGTCGAACAGCGGATTGTTGCCGCTGCCGGTGATGATGTCGTTGGCGAACAGGCTGCCACCGCTCATGAAGTATTCGCCGACACTGCTGGTGGCCCGTGACAGCACGAGGTCGCCGCTTTCGAGATCGATCAACCCCCCGGTCTGGAAG
The DNA here is from genome assembly GCA_007123195.1 of Verrucomicrobiales bacterium. GTDB lineage: Bacteria > Verrucomicrobiota > Verrucomicrobiia > Verrucomicrobiales > SKLO01 > SKLO01. Next base: position 3,409 of record SKLO01000216.1, read on the forward strand.
ACCTGTCCAGTGCTGCCGCCGCCGTCGCCGACCCACATCGGCGTGGTGCCCAGCGCCGTCAGGCTGCCGCCGTTCATGAGCAGGGCGCCGTCGTTGCCGTTGGCGATGACCATCGCGCCGGCTGCCTCGAAGCCGGTCAGCGTCAGGTTGCCGCCGTTGATCTCCAGGTTCGAGGTCGATCGCGAACCGACAAACTCGCGGCCGACCACGAAGAAGCGGAAACCGTCCATGGTGACGGTGCCTGAATCGATCAACATGGTGGCGTTGTTGGACACATAAACCCGCCGGTTGCCCGAGGCGCCGGTCATGGTGACGGTGCCGCCGTCGATCGCCAGCAGATCGCCGCCGGCGGAGGGCCGTCTGCCGATGTGAATCTGCCGGTCGAGGGCCGAGGTGCCGCTGATCGAAATCCCGAGGGAGCCGCCGTTCATCTGGTAGGTGCCGATGGAGCCCGCATTGTCCGAGAGATACCAGCCCTCGGTCACGGCGCTGTTGACGGCGCCACCGTTCTGCGTGATTGAGCCAATGTTGTTGTTTCCGACGAGGAAGAACTGGCCGGAATGCTGAATGCCGCCGCTGTTCAGGGTCAGTGCGGCCGGACCTCCCTGGGCGTTGATGAAGCGGCCGTTGACGACGCTGAGCACGCCGCCATCGATCAGCGTGTCGGCGGCGCGAACGAGGTTGGATCCGGTGCGGGTGGCGTTGCCGTCGAGGATGCTGATGGCGGTCCCGGCGGCGGGGACACCGGCGGGGTTCCAGTTGCCCGGGGTGTCGTAGTTGCCGACGTCGCCGATCCAGGTGCTCTGCGCTTGCGAGGTTGCCGGCATGGCCAGCAGCAGACCTGCCAGCAGCACTGTCAGCGCGGTGCCTGCCGGACTTCCTGCACGGTCACGGGGCGGAGCCAGGCAAGCGGATGAACCGGCGGATTCGGGCATCGCGGTGATGGACTGTCGAGCATTCATGGCACAAGTCTTTTTCGGTTGGACAGGCGGGCGAACCGGCCGCGGATGGTTGCATGCCGGCATCTTGTGCGGCGGACAATAACCACGGTCAACCGCCATGCAATTGTAATTGTGTGACAACCCCGTCGGACAACCGCGGTCGGGACGCGTCGCGCTAACAGGCCCCTAACCGCGGGAAGGGAGACGGGAGGGGCAGGTGCGGACGGCTTGGCCGGCCAATGGTCGGTCCAGGCGGCGCCCAAGCTCGCCGCCGCCGTGGAAGCGGAGCCACTTCTCCAGCCCGATCACCACCAGCGCGCCGAATCCGCAGGCGACGATGCGCAGCCGGGAAGTCGGGGCCGAGCCCGGGGAGGAGTGGAAACAAGAGGAATGAAGAAACGCAGGCGATGATGCCGCTCACGACTCATCCATCAGGTTTTGCAGTTGGTCCCGATCAGTCAGGTTGACCCTTGGCACGCCCATACGGTGGACCGGGAGTGGACGGGCGGCCAAGGTCTGCTGCTTCCTCTCACGCTGACATGCGCGTCCGTTCAAAACGGATCGTCCCCACCGGCCACGGCCTGCCGGTGGGGCCGGAGCGGGGAGGTCAGCGGCGCGTCCGACCGCGAAGCAGCTTGTGCACTTCGACCAGCACCAGGACCGAGGGAGCGAAAAGCAGGATCGTGATCCATGTCCGCGGTTCCAGCGGTTCCATTCCCAGCAGCGCCTGGGTCGGCGGGAAGTACAGGGCACCAATGTGAAGCAGCAGGGCGATGGCGCTGACGACGAACAGGGCCCGGTTGGAAAAAAAGTTTTTCTGGAAGATCGAAAGGGTCTCGGACCGGCAGGCCCCCACGTGCAATGCCTTGAAAATCACGATGGCGGTCAGGGTGGCGACCTGGGCGTAGGCCAGTGAAGCGCCGTGCTGGAGTTCCCGGGTGAAAACGACCAGCGCCACAATGGCCAAAAGAATGCCCACCAGCACCGAGCGCTCCACCAGCAAACGCGAGAGCAACCCCTCCTGCGGGTTGCGCGGCGGTCGGGTGTATTGCTCCTTTTCACCGGGCTCGAAGGCCAGCGAGACGTCTTGAGTGCCGGCTGTGACAACGTTCAACCAGAGGATCTGCGCCGGCAGCATGAGCAGGGGCAAGCCCTCGATGCCATAGTGCTGAAAGATGCCGAAGGCGGCGAGGATGAACGTGCCGAAGATGGCCATGACCACGCCGACGCTGGTCGAGAGCAGAAAGTCCGTGGCCTTGCGGATATTGGAAAAAGCGGTCCGGCCTTCCTGGACGGCGGCGTAGATGGTGGCGAAGTTGTCGTCGGCCAGGACCATTTCGCTGGCCTCCTTGGCGACGTCGGTACCGCCCCGGCCCATGGCCGCGCCCAGGTGGGCGGACTTCAGCGCCGGAGCGTCGTTGACCCCGTCCCCGGTGACGGCCACGATCTGGCCCAATTCACGGAGTTGCAAGACGATGCGCAGCTTCTGGGTCGGATTGACGCGGGCATAGACCGCAACGTCGGCCAAGGCCCGGCGCAGTTGCTCGTCGGTCATCTGTTCGATGTCCGCGCCGCTCAATGCCCTTGGTCGACCATGCTCGTCGAGTTGGCCTTTTCCCTCGGGCACCAGGCGGATTTTCTCGGCAATGGCGGCGGCCGTGCTGGCATGATCCCCGGTCACCATCAGCACGCGGATGCCGGCCTGATGGCAGCCGGCGATGGCGTTGATCACCTCCGTGCGTGGCGGATCCATCATGCCCACCAGGCCCAGGAATATCAACCCCTGCGGTTCGCCGTGGTGTGTGGACTCGGCCGCTTGCTCGGTCTCGCCCGTCGCCATTGCCAACAGTCGCAGGCCTTGGCTGGCCATTTCGCGTGCCTCCGCCAGGATCGCCTCGCGATCCAGCGGCTCCGATCCGTCCGGCAGCAACATTCGGTCGCACATTTCCAACACCCGCTCGGGAGCCCCTTTGACGAAAGTCAGGCGGGCGTCGGCGTCGGCTGCCCGATGCAGGGTGGCAGAAAACTGCCGTTCGGATTCGAACGGCACGTGGGCCACCTGCGGATAGGCATCCAGCAGATCCTCGCGGTTTAGTTGAGTTTTGGCGGCGGCAACCAGCAACGCGACTTCGGTCGGGTCGCCGTTGGCGATCATTTCGCCGGTGCCGTCGCGATGCCGATGGAGGTCGGCCTCGTTGGCCAACAACCCGGCTAGCAGGGTGCGGTAGAGAGGCGTGCCGGGTTCAACGGCAACGGCTTTGCCCTGGCTATCCAGGATCCGGCCCTCGACAGCCAGCCCGACGCCGGTGACCTTGTAGCGCTGGCCGGCGGTCCAGAGCGACTGGACGGTCATCCGATTCTCGGTCAGCGTGCCCGTTTTGTCTGACATGATGACGGTGCACGAGCCGAGGGTCTCGACTGCGGGCAGGCGTCGGATAATGGCGTTGCGCTTGGCCATCCTGCGGACGCTGACGGCCAGCGCGACGGTCATCACGACTGGCAGTCCTTCGGGGATGGCGGCCACGGCGATGGCCACGGCGGTCAAAAACATATCAGCCAGCGGAACCCCCTGGCTGAGCCCGACGAGAAACGCCAGGATGCTCACCAGGACGATGGCCACGCTGACGCGGTTGCCGAACCGGTGCATGCGCTGCTGGAGCGGGGTTGGGACCCTGGTGGTCGTGCGCATCTCATCGGCGATCAAGCCGATCTGGGTGTCTGCCCCGGTGGCGACCACCACGCCGCGCGCTCGTCCAGAGGCGACGCTGGTGCCCATAAAAACCATGTTGCGCCGGTCGGCGACGGGGACCTCGCCGTCTTCACTGCTGATCTCGCCTGAGCTTTTGCTGATGGCGTTCGACTCGCCGGTCAGAATCGAATCGTCGGTGCGCAGTTCCGACTCGTCGATGATGCGCAGGTCGGCCGGGACCAAGTGGCCGGACTCAAGCAGCACGATGTCGCCCGGCACCAGCTGGCTGGACCCGATTTCGCAGCGCTCATTTTCCCTTCGAACCACCGTCCGTGGGGCGACCATGCTCATCAGCGCAGCCATGGCGTTTTCAGCGCGGTATTCCTGGATGAAACCGATCGTGGCGTTGATCATTAACACCAGGGCGATGACGGCGGCGTCGGCGTGCTCGCCGATGGCCAGCGTCACGACCATGGCTGCCAGCAGGACGTAAATCAGCGGGCTGGTGAACTGATGGAGGAAAATGACCCAGGGATTGACGGCTTCAGCGGTTTGGATGGAGTTGGGGCCGTAGCGGTCGAGCCGCCGTTGTGCCTGCTCGTGCGTTAGCCCCTGGGGACTGGTATCGAGCTGCTTGAGCACCTCTTCCACCGGCATGGCGTGCCAGGGCAACTGAGTCGCCAGGCCAGGTGGTTCACCTGCCGGGGCGGGGCCGGAATGCGACGAGGCGGAGTCTGCGTCCGCTCTTGAGGACCGGGTTTCGAGGGAACGGTTTGAATCGGCAGACATGGTGCTCAGGGGAGAAGGAAGCGTGTTTGGTTTCGAGGCTAGCCCAGATATCCCAATTTTACTACTGCGAGCGTCCGTCCGGTGCGCAGGCAGGCCAGCAGGGCGGGATGATCGGCCGGGTCGATCACCTGCCCGTCGCCATCCTCGCCGGAGCGGTCGCGGGACGAGTCGGCGGGATCGATGGCGCGGAAGTCGCCCTGGGTTTTGTCGCTGCCGCCACCGACCGCATACCAGCGGCCGCCGGGCACCGGTTCGCGGGCGTCGAGCCGATGCTTTTCCCCACCGCGCAGCACGCGGCAGCGGGTGGGAATCATCTTCGCCAGCGCCTCGATGGCCTGGCTGGCCTTCTCTTCCTGGAAGAAACCAATGAAGGCGTTCACCAGCACCACGCCGAAGATGACCGCGCCGTCGACCCATTCCTGCAGGGCGAAGGCGACCCCCGTGGCGACCAGCAACACGTAGACCAGCGCCTGGTTGAACTGCAGCAGGAAGCGCTTCCACGGCGGGTCGGCCCGGCGCTGGGTCATGGCGTTCTCGCCGAACACCTCGGCGCGGCGCCGGGCCTCGTCCGGGTCGAGTCCGCGCGCCGGATCCACCTGCAGGCGCTCGGTCGCCTCCGCGGTCTTGAGCCGGAACCAGCGCACCTC
>SKLO01000202.1 GCA_007123195.1 Verrucomicrobiales bacterium
CGATCCTGGTAGTGGGCGGCGTGCTCGGCGCGTCGGCGGTCTGCGGCTGCCCGACCGCCCGCAGGGGCCTGATTTGCCGTCACGCCCTGGCGGTGGGGCTGGCCCATGTTCGCGGCCGGCTCCAGGGCGGCGACCAGGCCACGACCGCCCCCGAACCATCCCGCTCGCAGCCAACGTCGGCCCCGACCGCCCCTCCGGCCCAAGCCCGGGCCGCAGCGAAGGCGCCCGCTCAAAAACGGCCACCCGACTCGCCCCTGCCCGGCCCCCTGACCATCGAGCTGGCCCCGGATTGGATCGATCGGCTGGCACCACCGGTGGCCGGCGCCGGTCGCTCCCGCCCGGCGGTGCTGCCGCTGCGGATCGGTGCCGACCGCGACCGCGATCACCCGGGAGCCGCCGACCAACGGGTCTGGCGATGGTTGCACGAGGCCGGCGCCATCGATCCCTCGTCCGGCGACGGGTGCCCGCCCCGCCTGCCCATCACCCTGCAGGTGCCGGTGGCGGAGGCGGCCGGGCTGTTGGCGGCGCTGGCCGACCACCCTCACGTGTCGCAACCTGCCGCCGGCCGGAACTCCGGTGCCAAGGGCTCCGCGGAGGGCGACCGTCTGATCTGGCGGCTCGGCGCCCAACCCGCGCCGCGCCCCCTGCACCGCAGGCTGGCGGACCGCCCGCAGGCAGCCGGCCCCGGCACGCCGGCCGATGAGGTCGAGATCAGCTGGGCGCTGGGTCCCTGCAGCGCGGCCAAACCGGTGCTACAGGCCGGCGGCCAGCGCTGGTGGCAGCTTCCGGGCCACAAGCTGGTGCCCCTCACCCCCTGGCCAGCGATCATCGAGGCGCTCGCGCCGGACCTGGTCTCGACCCTCGACCAGACCAGCGGGCCATGGCGCGGTCCGTTGAGAAGACTGGCCCAATGGCTGCCGCTGCTCGACGGCGCGGTCGAGTGGATCGACGATGACCCGGAGTCCATCTGGGCCGGGTTCCGCGTCCGCCCCGCATCACCGGTCATGGTCGCCGGGATCGAAGGCTCGCTGCGCTCGGTCGACGTCCAACTCCATGCCGCCTACGCCGACGGCGCGATCCGCCGACAGCCGGGCCGGGACGAGCGCGCCGACGCGGATGAATTCCCCTACCCCGATCCGCAACGCCCGGGCCTTTGGTGGCTCCGTCAGCCCGCGGCCGAACTCGACGCGATCGCTCGATTGGAGCGGGCCGGCTTTGAACCGTTTGCCCGTCAGAACAGCCACGGCTGGCGGCTCAGCGGCGAGGAGCAGGTGCTGGCCTGGGTGCTGGACGAGTTGCCCGCGTGGCAGCGCGATTGGCATGTGCAACTCGGCGAGCGCTGGCGCCATCAGGTCCGGCAACTGGCGGTCATCCGTCCCCACTTGCAACCGCTGCCGGATTCCACCCGGGGACGCCGGGGCGGGGGCGATCCACCACCAGACGCCCCCACCGCCGGCAGCGGCGTCCATTGGTTCGGCTTCAGCCTCAGCTATCAGGCAGAACACGCCGGGCCCGGTTCCACTGCTCCCGCGGGACCGGAGTTGTCGCGCCAGGACGTGCTGCGCCTGCTGCGCTCCGGACGCCGCACCGCGCGGCTGCCAAACGGCCGCCGGTTGGTGCTCGACCGGCAGTTGATCGAACAAACCGAGGCCGCCCTCACCGACGCCGGGGTCAGCCTGGGCGCCGACGGTCAAGGCCGGGTCGATGCTGCCCAGGCCGACTACCTCGACGCGGTCACCGGCGCCGGATTGTCCGGCCGCCACGGCGCCTGGGCCACCAGCCGCGAGCGCGCGGACCTCGCGCCCGGCCTGCACGCCGACACCGTCAAGGCCCTGCGCGACTACCAGTGGCACGGTCTCTCATGGCTCGACCGCCTCGCCCGCAGCGGGCGCGGGGGCATCCTGGCCGACGAAATGGGTCTGGGGAAAACCGTGCAAACCCTGGCCTGGCTCAGCCTGATCCACCGCCCTGAATCCGGCCTCGCCGGCGACCGCCCCTCGATGGTCGTGTGCCCCACCTCACTGCTCGGCAACTGGCGCGACGAAGCCCTGCGCTGGGCGCCCGAACTACGGGTCATGGTTCACCACGGCAGCGACCGCGGCGACCTCGCCTCCGCGCTGGACCCCGCGTCCGGCCCGGCGGCCCAACTGGTCATCACCTCCTACGGCATCCTGGCCCGCGACAGCGACGCCCTCTCCCAATTGGAGTTCGCCGCCGTGATCCTCGACGAGGCGTCGGCCATCAAGAATCCCGACACCCGCAACGCCGTCGCCGCCCGCCGCCTGCGCGCCGCCACCCGACTGGCGCTCAGCGGCACCCCGGTCGAAAACAGCGTGCGCGACCTGTGGTCCATCCTCAGCTTCGCCATGCCCGGCTACCTCGGCAGCCGCAAGGATTTCCAGCAGCGGTTCGAAAAACCGCTCGGCAGCTCCGCCGGTCCTGCCGATCCCGCGGTCATGCAGCGGCTGCGCCTGCGCCTTGCGCCCTACCTGCTGCGCCGGCGCAAGCGCGACGTCGCCGCCGAACTGCCGCAGCGCATCGAGCAGGTGCGCCGGGTCGATCCCACCCCGCAACAAGCCGAGCTTTACCGGCGCATCCTCACCGCCGGCCAGGAGGAAATCGCCGACGTCACCAGGCGCAGCGGCCGCGACGCCGCCCGCATGACCATGTTCACCACCCTGCTGCGCCTGCGCCAGGTGTGCAACGACCCGCTGCTGCTGCCCGGCAGCCGCTCCCGGCAAGGAACCGACGACGACCGGTCGGACGTCTCATGGCGCGGGGCCTTCCGTCGTTCCGGCAAGTGGCAGGCCTTTCGCGACTGGCTCGACGAGGTCCGCGAGGAAGGCGGCAAAGCGCTGGTCTTCAGCCAGTTCACCTCGATGCTGAAACTCCTGCGCGACCAGTTGCGCGCCGACGACATCGCCCACGCCTACCTTGACGGCAGCACCACCGACCGCGATCAACAGGTGCGTCGGTTCCAGACCGAGCCCGACATCCCGCTGTTCCTGATCAGCCTCAAGGCCGGCGGCTACGGCCTCAACCTCACCGCCGCCAACCACGTGCTGCTGGTCGATCCCTGGTGGAACCCGGCGGTCGAGGCCCAGGCCATCGACCGCGCCCACCGCATCGGCCAGCAACAGGTCGTGGTGGCCACCCGCCTGGTCACGCGCGGCACCGTCGAGGACAAGATTCTCGAACTGCAGAACAAAAAGCGGGCGGTGTTCGACGCCGCGCTCGACGAGGATCAACCGCTCATGCAGGGCCTCAGCGACGACGACCTTCGCGACCTGCTGGCGTAGGGCTCAGCCTTCCACCGCGCGCAGCTCGGCAGGAACCGCCTTGCCGCCGCCCTCCGCCTGACGCGCTTCATGCAGGTCCAGCAGCCGCAGATAATGTCCCGTCGTGTAGCGCCACATCATCTTCAGCACGTTCAACCCATAGGGAATTGGATTGAGACTCGACGTCTCGCCGTCATAGCGGGTCGGGATCGGCACCTCGAGGGTTCGAACCCCGGCCAGGTGCGCCAGCAGAATCATCTCGGCATCGAAATTGTAGTTGTTCTGCAAGGCCCGATACGGCACCCGCTCCAGCAAACCCTTGGAAAACACCATGTAACCGCTGTGGAACTCGGCCAGCGAGGTGCCGAACGTCAGGTTTTCAAGACAGGTCAACACCCGGTTCGGCAGGTAGCGCGACAGCGGCATCGGGTGCTCGCCAGAGCGCGCCCCGCCACGCATCCTCGATCCCTGCACGATCCCGGTCAGGCCGGCCTCGATCGGCTGGCACAACCTCAGCACCAGCTCCGGCGCATACTGGCCGTCCGAGTGCACCACCGGCATCACCTCGCCACCCTTCTCCACCGCGTAGGCCAGCCCGGTCTTCAGCGCGCCGCCATAACCGCGGTTCTTTTCGTGATGCACCGCCACCACCCGCCCCGCATGCTGCTTCGCCAGCCCGTCAATCACCCGCCCGGTGTCATCGGGGCTGCCGTCATTGACGATCACCGCCTGTCCGCCATCGCTCCACAACTCCCCGGGCAGCCGGTCAATCACCGAGGCCACCGTGGCCGCGGCCTTGTAAGCGGGAATCACCACAAAACGTTTCATCAGTTCAATCGGGGCCAACCGGTTGCTGGTGGCGGGCCCGGAACCACCGTTGGCGACACCCCGGCCTGTTTGCAAGGGCTTCCTCACCCGGGGTCGCCGCGGCCCGGAGCCGGAGCCCGTGCCGACGGGTCCGGACCCCGGCCGGTTGCGCATGCAGCCCCCCGTTGATCAAAATTTGGTGATATTTCACACTTCCTGATCTTTAAGCTTGCCTTTTGAGCGGTTTCCCCAACAATGGCTGTTGGGCCGGTGTGCCCGCAAGGTCCACACCACCGCCCCGCCGCCTTTCGCCGTCCATCCGGTTCATTACCGACCAACACCAGCCGCCGCCCAGTGCCCAACCCTGCCTCCAGCACCCAGCCCCAGCCCCAGGCCGCCCCCGAAAGCGGTCCGCGGCTCGAACTGGACCTGAACGAGCAAACCCGCGCCAGCCGCCGCCAGCAACGGGCCCGCCAGGCCCGGGCCGGCATGCGCGCCGCCTGCCTGGTGCTGCTGACGATCGCCCTGGTGTCCGGTTCGCGCTCGGCCCTGCGCCAGATGTTCTTCGACAATCCGGATTACCAGATCAAGACCATCCGCATCACCACCACCGGCACCCTCGCCGCCGGCGACGTCACCGCTGCGGTGCAAATCCGCGAGGGCGACTCGTTGCTGCGGGTCAACCTGCAAACCGTGCGCGCCGCGGTGGAAGCGCTGCCACAGGTACAGTCGGCCTCGGTCACCCGCACCCTGCCGTCCGAACTGGCCATCCGGATCGAGGAACGGCGCCCGACCGCACGTGTGGTCGACACCCGCAACGACCCCTCCCCCGGCCTGGTGATCGACAGCCACGGGGTCGTCCTGCCCGAGTCCAGCGCGCCCGCCCACGGCGGTGCCCTGCCGCGGGTGCTGCTGCCGGACATCGAACCGGTTGAACCGGGCCAGGCCGTGACCCATCCGCTGCTTGATCCGGCCATCGAACTGCTGGTGCTGCACAATGTGCGCCAGCAGACCTTCGCCGAACCGCTGGCCATCGACGGCTCGCGGCCCTATGCGCTGCACTGCCTGTATCCCGACGGCATGGAAGTGCTGTTCCGACCACGCGACCTGGCCATGCAATTCCACCGTCTTGAACGCATCGCCCACGCCGCCGCCGCCGACCGCCGCCACCTCGCCGCGGTCAACCTGCTGGCCGAGGAAAACCTGCCGGTGGAATTCCGCCCGGCCGCCGGCCCCGAGATAGGGGCCCACCGGGGGCGTTGATCATCGCCCCGCCGCCCGTTCCCGAACCAAGCCCTCAACCGCCACCCGCCAACGCATCGCTCACATGGCCCGCTCCAACATCTACGTCGGCCTCGAAATCGGCACCTCAAAGATCTGTGTTGTCGTCGGTGAGGTGCGTGGTGACGGCAGCATCAAGATCCTCGGCGTCGGCCAGGCGCCCTCGCGCGGCATGCGCAAAGGCGAGATCTCCGACATCGACCAGGCCCAGACCTGCCTGCACGACGCCATCATCCGCACCGAGGACCGCAGCGACGTGATCATCAGCCACATCGTGCTGGCGGTCACCGGCGCCCACATCGAGAGCCTGAACAACACCGGCCGCATCCGCCTTCCGGACGATCACAACGAAATCACCGAGGAAGACCTGCAGGAGGTCAAGGAAATCTCGCGCGCCGTCACCATCCCCCAGGACAACGTCTTCCTGCACAGCATCATCCGGCACTACACGGTCGACGGCAACGAGCACGTGCGCAACCCGGTCGGTCTGCTCGGACGCGAACTTGAGGCCGACTTCCACATCATCCACGGCATCCGCAGCCGGATCCAGAACACCATCCGCTGCGTCCGCGACCTGTCGCTGACCGTCGACGACGTCGTGTTCTCACCGGTCGCAGCCGCCCAGGTGGTGCTCAACCGCGAGGCCCGCGAGGAGGGCGCGCTGCTGATCGACATCGGCGGCGGCACCGCCGACTACGTGCTCTACCACGAGGGCGTGATCACCGCCTCCGGCTGCGTGGCCATCGGCGGCGACCACATTTCCAACGACCTCTCGATCGTGCTCAAGCTGCCGATCAACCGCGCCGAACGCCTCAAGATCGAGGAGGGCGAGGCCCGGCTGCCCGAGCCCCCGACAGGCCAGACGATCCACCTTGAGGATGACAAGGGATTTGCCGCCCGCGACATCGCCCGCGACTTGCTCAACGAGGTGATCTACTGTCGGGTCGAGGAAATGATGAAGAAGATCAAGGCCAAGATCAGCCGCGTGGTCGATCCCCGCCAGGTCGCCACCGGGATCTACCTGACCGGCGGCACCAGCCTGCTGCGCGGCATCGACCGGGTCGCTTCCGAGGTCTTCGAAATCCCCGTCCGCCGGCCCTCGACCCCGCCGGTCAGCGGCCTCACCAGCAACTTCGAGAACCCGCAGTTCTCGTGCCCGATCGGCCTGGTCCGCTACGCCCAGATCCTTGACCGCGACAAGCCGATCCGCTCCGGTCTGGTCAAGCTCGGCCGCCGCTTCGCCGAGTTCCTGCGCAGCAACCGCATCCTTTCCAGCTTCTTTTCCTGACCTGCCCGCCAACGGCCCGAACCCTCGACCCATCCTGACATGATCGCTTATCGCAAGAGCCAACAAGGAAAACTCAACACCGACAAGGCCGGCAACGTCTGCGTCGCCGGCATCGGCGGCGCCGGTTGCAACGTGCTCGACCGGATGGCGCTGGAGGGCATGCCCAACGCCGACCTGGTGGCGGTCAACTGCGACGTGAGGGCGCTGCAAAACTCGATGTGCCCGCGCCAGATCCAGCTTGGCGCCCAGCTCACCCGGGGGCTCGGCACCGGCGGCGACCCCGAACTCGGACGCGAGGCCGCGGTCAGCAGCGAGACCGAACTGCGGGAATTGTTTGAAAATCGCGACATGGTGTTCATCTGTGCCGGTCTTGGCGGCGGCACCGGCTCGGGCGCCACGCCGCATCTGGTCAAGACCGCCCGCGACTGCGGCGCGTTCGTGGTCGTGTTCGCCACCATGCCGTTCTCCTTCGAGGGCCGCCGGCGCCTCAGCCAGGCCATCGATGCACTGGAGGAACTGCGCCGCCTCGCCGACGTGCTGATCGTGTTCGAAAACGACCGCATGGGCGAACTGGCCCTCAACAAGCAGGGCATCCAGCAGGCCTTCGCCGCCGCCGACACCATCATCAGCCAGAGCATCCGCTCGATCCACACCCTGGTGCGCCAGCCGGGCCTGATCCAGATCGGCATGGACGACCTGATGAGCGCCCTGCGCAACGACGACGCCCGCTGCCTGTTCGGCTACGGCGATGCCAAGGGCGAAAACCGCGCCCACGAGGCCCTCAAGCGCGCCCTCAAGAGCCCTCTGCTCCACCAAAACGAGCTGCTGGAACAAACCGCCACCATTCTGGTCCACATCGCCGGCGGCGAGGATCTCACCCTGTTCGAAGTGGAATTGTTGATGCGGGAACTGGGGAAACAAGTCCCCGACAACGCCCACATCCTGTTCGGCACCGCCATCGACCCCAAGCTCGGCGACCTGCTCAGCGTGTCGCTCATCAGCTCCATCTCGGCCAACCCGGCCGCCAGCGAACCCGTCGCAGCGCCAGCCGACGAAACGATCGCTGCCAGCCACGCCGGGGCCACCACGGAGGAGGATCCGGATGCGGACGCGGACACCCGCATCAACGCCCCCGCGCCTCCGGCCGCCGAAGCCGCGTCGCCTGCGGGCGGCGACACCATCGATCCGGACGACCAGCCGCAGGCTGGCTCGCCGCAGCCGCCCACGCCCCCCGAGGTTCAGCCCCCGGTCCGCGAAGCCGACGCCGCAGAGCCTGATCCGGCACCAGGGGCAGCCGTGTCCACGCCTTCACCGGCCGCAACCCCGAAGCCCCAGCCCCAGGCCGAGACCATGGAATTGCTCGGTCTCGACGACCCGCCGGCCCCGGCCGACGCCGAATCCCGCCAACCCGGGCACGAACCGGCCACCGCCCAAGCCGAGGACGACAGCCCGCCCCCCAAGCCCGCGGCTGCGGAATCCACCGCCGCCGTTCCAACCCCTTCCGAACCGGTCCCATCGACACATCCCGGGCCGGCTACCGCGTCCACCGCCAATGACCCCGCCCCGCCGGCGTCGCTGGCGCTCAAGTCGCTTGTATCGATCAAACCGGCCCACTCCGGCCCGGTCCCGGTCAATTCACTGGCCGGCGTCGGCAGCTCAGGCACACAGGGAACGGCGCGCTCGTTCGATCCCTCGCCCGCGCCGAGCCGGGCGCCAAGCGCGACCCCGTTCGGCCGCCGCTTGCCCGACTTCGGTTCGCCGCTCACCCAGAGCGCGCCCGCCTTGCCCCGCGAACCCAAGGTCTCGCTGCTCAA
>SKLO01000507.1 GCA_007123195.1 Verrucomicrobiales bacterium
CCATGCACCGTCCCTCCCTTGATGCCGCCGCCCGCCAGCCACAAACTGAACCCATACGGGTTGTGATCCCGCCCGTCGCTGCCCTGCGAAAAAGGGGTCCGGCCAAATTCCCCGGAAAACAGAATCAGGGTCTGGTCAAAAAGCCCGCGGGCCTTCAAATCCCGAATCAAGCCGGCAATCGGCTGATCGACCTGATGGGCCATGGCCCCGTGGCCTTCCTCGATCTTGCCATGCTGGTCCCACGGATTGGGCGGACCGCCCGCCCCGATTCCCCGGGAGATGCAGCTCAGCTCGACAAACCGGACCCCGCGCTCGACCAGGCGGCGGGCCACGAGGCATTGTTTGGCGTATGCCGCCTTGGCCGGGTCGGGCGAATCGAGTCCGTAGAGTTTCCTGGTCGCGTCGGTTTCGCCGCGGAGATCGCACAACTCCGGCACGGCTGTCTGCATGCGGTAGGCGGTTTCGTAATTCCGGACGGCCGCCTCGATGTGCGGGTCGCCGGCCCGCTCGGCAAAGCGCCGGTCAATTTGCTCAAGAAAACCGAGCCGGGCGCGCTGAAGAGAGTCTTCCTCGCGCGGTTGGACATTGTCCAGCGGCGGATCGCCATCCACCCGGATGATCGAGGCCTGGTGTTGAGCGGGGAGGAAACCGCTGCTGTAAAGCCCCACCCCACCGTGCGGAGCAACGGCCCCGCCGCTCTGCAATACGACAAACGCGGGCAGATCCTGGTTTTCGGTTCCGAGGCCGTAGCTGATCCATGCACCCGCGCTCGGGTGTCCCATGAAAGGAAAGGCGGTGTGAAAACGGTAGTTGCCCTGGGCATGCTCGCTCACCGTGGTGGTCATCGAGCGGATCACCGCCAGGTCGTCCGCCTGCTTTCCAATTTCCGGGAACAGGTCCGTCATGACGATCCCGCTTTGTCCCCACGGCCGTGCCTTCCAAGGGCTCGCCATGATGTTGCCATTGTCGTTGAACACCGTGCGTCGGACCGGCACGGGCATCGGTTGGCCGTGACGCCGGGTCAATTCCTCCTTTGGATCGAGGGAGTCCACATGCGACACTCCCCCGGACATGTAGCAAAAGATCACATTTCTGGCTCGCGGAACGAAATGGGGCAAGGGCCTGCCGGACTGGGACGGAGCAGCTCCCCGCAGGTTCTCGACGAGCAGGTTGGTCAGGGCGAACGAGCCGAACCCAAGGGAGGCGCGGCGCAGCATCTCGCGGCGGGAAACGCCCGGCAGGCTTTGGGGAATGATGGCAGGGGTTGGCATGTTACGGTCTCCTATTGGACATAGATGAATTCCTTGAGGTTGAACAGCGACTGGGCAAAGTCGCGCCAGACTTCCAGCTGGCCGGGCAAGTCCCCAGTGGAACCGTGATCGCGCGCCAGTTGCTCGAGATACTCCCGGCTCAGGGCCAGTTCGAATTCGTCCGGCGGCCGGCCCAGGGCGGCTTCGAACATATGCCCGATCCGCTCCGGCGCCTCGGACCCGCCCCGGACCAATTCGCGAGCCCAATGGTCAGCCAGGCCGATGACAAAGGGGTCGTTCATCAGGGTCAGTGATTGAGCCGGCACATTGGTGGTGGGACGCCGCCCCAAGGTGGTGAAAGGTTTCGGTCCGTCGAACACTTCCAGGAACGGGCTCAACCGGTTCCGCCGAATGGTCACGTAAATGCTCCGCCGGGTTTGCCGGGCCGGCGGACCCAGGGCGTCCTCTCCGGGGCCGAACATGGCGGGCTCGAGCCTTCCGGAGACAGCCAGCAGCGCGTCGCGAATCGCCTCCGCCTCGAGCCGCCGCACGCGCATGTGTGAGAGCCATTGGTTGGCAGGGTCCAAGCCATCGGCCAGGGCCGGGGGTTCGCTGGACATTTGATACGTCTGGGAGGTCGCCAGGAAACGAATCATCTCCTTGATCGACCAGCCCGATTCCACGAAGCGGACGGCCAGAAAATCGAGCAGTTCAGGATGGGTTGGAGTTTCTCCCAACCGTCCGAAATTGTCCGTGGTCGCCACCAAACCCCGCCCAAAAAGATGATGCCAGATCCGATTCACCGCCACTCGCGCGGTCAATGGATTGGACGGATCGGCGATCTTTTCAGCCAACTCCAGGCGCCCGCTCAGGCGGGTGTCGAACGGGGCGCCGCCGAATGCGGTCAGATAGCCGCGCGGGACCGGGTCGGCCAGTTGATTGTGATTCCCCCGAACCATGAATGGCGCGTCGTAACCGGCGGTCTCCAGGACTCCGGGCATTCGACGCGGCGTCCGCAGGACATTTTCAAGGCGGCGGTATTGCTCAACAAGCGGCGCCACAGCGGCCGGTTCATCCATTGAGTTGGGCAGCAAATCGTGCCGGATAAAGAAATCGAGAAAAACGCGCTGTGGCTCGGACAGATCCCCCGTGCTCCAGGCCGCAACGGCCTCGCTCAACAAGTGCCCGTAACGCCGTCCCAATTCCTCCGCGGACCCGGGCGGATCTCCCTCGAGCAAAAGCAGGATGGGCTCGAATTCTTCCCGGGGCGGCTGGCTCCTGTCATGAAACACCACCGCTTGGGCCCCAAAATAGGAACGGCCATCCTCGCCTGCTCCGCGCCGGTCACGCGACAACACTTCGTCCGCCGGAGCAAACTCCAGATAGGCCAGCGACCCTTTCCGATACTCGGTGTTCAGGCGCACCCAGGCGGGCTGGTCCCCGTCCAATTGCGCTTGTGGAAACACTCCGCCGCTGCCCAAGGGATAGTTGTCGGTAATGAGCCGGACCCGGGCTCCTTTTCCACCGAAGGCCCGAATGCTGATGTGGTCACTGACCACCTGAAACCTGGGCGAAATCAGGACGCCGTTATGCTTCTGGGACAAGCGGTGGCTGTAAACCCCCGCCGGCCAAAGACCGCTCAGAATCCGATCCCCTTCCGGTTCAATCGAAAACTCCCCCGCCCGGGCGATGGTTTCCGGCGGATTGATCCCGTGCAGGGTCCATTGATCGGCGTCGCCGTCGGCAAGATCCCACATTGGAGTCAATGCCTCGGAATTGAACTTCCGCCGGGCCGCCCATTCCTCTTGCCCTTCGCGGACCAATGCTAGCCAGCCCTCCTGAAATTCCAACCCGGTCAGGTCGCGCAACCGGGTCCAGGCGTGGAACGGGTTGCTCCGCTCCCCGGCGGCCTCGGCCAGGACGGCCTCGAGCCGTGCCCTCTGCTCCTGCCGAAGCGGGTAATCCGGGAAACGAACCTTGAATTCAGCCTCGAGCCGCTGCCATTCTTCAGTCAGTTCTTTCCGCTCGGCCCGGTCCTCGGGGGACAGCGCATTGGCCAGTGCCTCCGCTGAAAGTCCGGTCCGGCCCGCCTCGAATGATTGCGCCAGTTCCGCGCTGCTCAACGCCCGGTCGTAAAGACGCGCTTCCGCGAGTTCTCCCTCGAGGAAACCGCCCGATCCAGTGTGACGCAGGCCGAACAAAACCCGGGCGGAATCGGCCGGGTAAGACCGCAATGTGGAACGGTCTCCCTCCGGCGTGTAGGGGGAGCCATACGGTTCGCCGTTCCGATACAGCGCGATCCGGTTGTCCGCGCTGTAAACGATCGCCAGATGAATCAACTCCCCCGCTGCAGCGCTTTCCGCGGGACCGCCCGCCGGACGTGTGCGATTGAAATAATCACTACCGGCCATCCATTTTCCCTCATCTTGCTCTGCAAAGACAACTGAATCAAATACGGCCCCGTTCTCCGTTTCCAAAGTGATGACCGCGCCGCCGCGCTGTTGCCGGTTGGCCAGAGCCACCCAGGCCTCGAGCGTCTTTTCTCTGACTTCCCGGGACAGCGGCGCGGTGCGCGCGAACGCTCCTTTCCCGTTCAAGATGAGCCGGCCTCCTCTCAACTCCGCGCCCCCCAGCAGTTCACCGTGCATATCGCCCAGCAAATCCCTGGCGTCCTGTTCAAAGGTCCACCAGGCGAAAGGGATCGGACCTCCAGCCTCCGCCGGGGCGTCGTTCAATCCCGCTCGGATAACCCTCTCGCGGGCTGTCCGCTCGATTCGTTCGATGCGCTCTTCGAGGGCGGCCATCCGGCGCTTCATGCTTTGCTCCGGCGAATCCGGCGAGTGGCCCGGCAGGGACTCGAGCAATCGGGAGGAAAACGCGCCGGCTTCGACGGCCCAGGCCTCGGCCAGGCCGCTGTGAATTCCGGCTTTCAATTCCTCCAGCTCATCACGGCCGGCCCTGAGCCGTTCAGGCAGGTCGATGGTCACCTGGGAAGGGTGGGAGCTGGCCAGAATGCTGTAGATCGCGTGGTAATCGTGCTGGCTGATCGCATCGAACTTATGATTGTGGCAACGCGCGCAGGCCACCGTCAGCCCTTGAAACGCCTTGGAAATCACATCGACCTGGTTCTCCGTCACATGCACCTGCTCCGCCAGGGTATCGACCGGTTGGAAACCATGTTCAACCAGCCGGAACTGGGCAATGCCCCCGATCGATTCGTTGATCCCCTCCAACTCGTCCCGGCGCGGATCATCCAGCAGATCACCCGCAATATGCTCGCGAATCAACTGGTCGTAAGGCACATCCGCATTGAACGCCCGGATCAGGTAATCGCGGTATCGCCAGGCCTCGGGGATCTCAGGATCCCCCTCGCTGCCGTGCGTCTCGGCGAACCGGAACAAATCCAGCCAATGCCGGGCCCAACGTTCCCCATAACGGGGCGAGGCCAAAAGCCGGTCAACCGCTCGTTCGTAGGCGTCCGGGGAATCATCCCTCAGGAATTCCTCCATCTCGTCCACACTCGGCGGAAGCCCCGTGAGGGCGAAGGAGACGCGGCGCAGCAGGGTTCTTTGATTGGCCCGCGCGGCTGGTTCCAGCCCGTGCTCCGTCAATTTGGCCAGTATGAAACGATCCACCGGATGCGCCCACTCCGCGCTTGTCACCTGAGGCAGGGCGGGTTCCTGCACCGGTTGAAAACTCCACCATTGCCGGCGCGTTTCAAAGACGGCCTCCCAGGAACGTTCCCGTTCCGAGGTATCGGCGGCGGAGGGTTTCTCGTCCCTTGGATCAACGGCGCCCTGGTTCACCCACCGCACGAAATCCGCGATGGTGCTCTCATCGAGTTTGGGGGCGTTCCGCGGCATCTCAAGCTCGGGATGCTCATGCCGGATGGCCTGGATCAATAGACTTTCCTCCGCAACTCCAGGCACAATCGCCGCGCCTGACTGGCCGCCCATCAACAGCCCGTCACGGAAATCAAGGCGCAAATCTCCGCTTCGTTTTTCCGCGCCATGACATTCATAGCATTCCAGCACCAGGACCGGACGGATGTTGGCTTCGAAAAAAAGCACCTGTTCCGGGTCCTGTTCCGTCTGGGAAACAGCTCCTTCGAGGTTGGTGAAACAGCCTGCCAACAGAGCCGGGATCGCGTATCGTAATCTCGTCATGAGCATTTCATGCTTCACCGCCCCCGGCGCTCGCGGGCAGCGACGCTTGCGGCGCCAGCGCCGGATCCACCCCGATGATCCCGCCAACCGGAGTGCCTGGCGCATCACCCGAGGTGTTCAAGGGCCGTCGGGGTTAACAATCGCGTGATTCCTGGGGAAACGTCAAGAGTTTTCGGCTTGATTGCGGCTCTCTCGGTTTGCAGTGAACCGCCGCGGCGCTTTGCCACGCCACCCTTTGTGCCTGGACCTCATACAAGGTCGTGAAGAACGTGAAGTAAGGGGGTGCAGGGAACGAGCGACCCGCACCCCGGGCCCAGCTGGGGCTGGCGCTTCCCGGGACGCTCCCGGGGATGCCGCAGTCACTCTCGGGAGGCTTTCTTTTGAACAGTGCCAATTTCCTGCTTTCATTGCGTCCCGGTCTGTTCAGTATTGCTGGACCAAATTCCACACCAAACCGATCCGACCGGCCGGTTGCGGCCGCACCACCCCGCCCCGGCCGGTCGGCCCACGACAACCCTATCGACCACAGCCACCCTGCATCCCCCGTCATGAGCCAGAACATCGAGTCCCACCAAGTCGAAAACCGCGTCTTCCCCCCGTCGTCCGAATTCAGCGCCAAGGCCCACATTGGCAGCATGGAGGAATACGAGCGCCGCTACCGGGAGTCGGTCGCCGACCCGGAGGCCTACTGGGCCGACATGGCCGGCAAGCTGCACTGGCAGCAGCCCTGGAACCAGGTGCTCGACTGGTCGAACCCGCCTTTCGCCAAATGGTTCGTCGGCGGCAGAATCAACGTCTGCGAGAACTGCGTCGACCGCCATCTCGAGTCCCGCGCCGACAAGACCGCGATCATCTGGGAGGGCGAGCCCGGCGATGTCCGCCGCCTCAGCTACCGCGAATTGCACACCGCCGTCTGCCGCTTCGCCAACGCCCTCAAGGATCAGGGCGTCGCCAGCGGCGACCGCGTCATCATCTACATGCCGATGGTACCCGAGGCCGCGGTCGCCATGCTGGCCTGCGCCCGCATCGGCGCGGTCCACTCGGTCGTGTTCGGCGGCTTCAGCGCCGACTCGATCCGCGATCGCATCCAGGACAGCGGCGCCACCGCGGTGATCACCGCCGACGGCGGCTGGCGGCGCGGGTCGGTGGTGCCGCTCAAGGACAACGTCGACGAGGCCATCGCCGATGAACCCGGCGTCAAGCGGGTGATCGTGTTCCGCCGCACCGAGCAGGACATCTCCATGCGCGACGGCCGCGACGTCTGGTGGCACGATGCCGTGGCCGGGGTGGACGACCAATGCCCGGCCGAGGGCTTCGACAGCGAGCACCCGCTCTACATCCTCTACACCTCCGGCTCCACCGGCAAGCCCAAGGGCATCCTGCACACCTCGGCCGGCTACCTCACCGGCGCCGCCACCACTTTCCACGACATTTTTGACATCCGTGAGGACGACATCTACTGGTGCACCGCCGACGTCGGCTGGGTCACCGGCCACAGCTACATCGTCTACGGACCGCTGGCCAACGGTGCCACCGTGCTGATGTATGAGGGCGCGCCCAATCACCCGGACTTCGGCCGCTTCTGGAAGATGGTGCAGGACCACAAGGTGACCCTGTTCTACACCGCCCCCACCGCCATCCGCGCCTTCATCAAGGCCGGCGACCAGTTCCCCGAAGGCTACGACCTGTCGTCGCTGCGGCTGCTGGGATCGGTCGGCGAGCCGATCAATCCCGAGGCCTGGATGTGGTATCACAAGGTCATCGGCGGCGAACGCTGCCCGATCGTCGATACCTGGTGGCAGACCGAGACCGGCGCCATCCTCATCAGCCCCCTGCCCGGGGCCACCCCGCTCAAGCCCGGCACCGCCACCCGCCCGTTCTTCGGCATCGACGCGGCCATCCTCGACGAGGAAGGCAACGAGTGCGGCCCCAACGAGGGCGGCCGGCTGGTGATCCGCAAGCCCTGGCCGAGCATGCTGCGCACCCTCTGGGGCGACGACCAGCGCTTCATCGACACCTACTGGAACACTTACGAGAACATCTACGTCGCCGGCGACGGCGCGCGCACCGACGAAGACGGCTACTTCTGGATCGTCGGCCGCCTCGACGACGTGCTCAACGTCAGCGGCCACCGCCTCGGCACCGCGGAGGTCGAGAGCGCGCTGGTCAGTCACAAGGCGGTCGCCGAGGCCGCGGTGGTCGGCCGGCCCGACGACATCAAGGGCCAGGCCGTGGTGGCGTTCGTCACCCTCAAAAGCGGCATCGAGGGCGACGACGATCTGAAACAGGAACTGCGCAAGCACGTCGGCAAGGCCATCGGCGCGATTGCCAAACCCGACGACGTGGTGTTCGCCGCCGGCCTGCCCAAGACCCGCTCCGGCAAGATCATGCGCCGGTTGCTGAAGGAAATCTCCGCCAGCGGCACCATCTCCGGCGACACCACCACCCTGGAGGATTTCTCCGTCGTCGCCGCCCTGCAAGGGGGCAAGGAGGAGTGACGCTGAATTGGTTAATGGTTAATGGTTGGTCGGCAGTTGAGAGGTGTGCGGCTTGGCCTTGACGGCGAAGGCCATGCAGTCGGACCGCGCGGGGTCCGATTCCGGAGGGATCCAGGGCGGTAGCCGGTGGTTGAGCCCGCGGTGCGGGCGGCACCACCGGTGACGTCACCCAACAGATTGCATCCTGGAGGGATGCCATCGGCGCGGGCCACCAACCACTGGGCGGCTCGGGCAACAAGGTCCGGCTGCAACAAACGCCACCACAACGCTGGCACCCCTCCAGGGTGCAATCATGGGGGCCGGGGTTCCGGTGGTGTCGCTTCGCTCAACCACCGGCTACCAGCTGTGATGCCTCCGGCATCAATCGCGACCCGACCCGTCAGACCCGTCAGACCCGTCAGACCCCCAACCCCCGACCCCAACCAGGGATTGGCGGGCGGGGGTTCACGAGAGCCGAAAGACCCCCAACCCCCAACCCCCAACCCCCAACCC
>SKLO01000569.1 GCA_007123195.1 Verrucomicrobiales bacterium
GCGCCTGCTCGGGCGGCTGTTCGACAGCAATCTCCCGGAGGGAGCCCGGGCCCAACTTGCCGCCATCAAGCGGGCCGGAGGGCTTCAGTCACATGAACAGGAACACATTCCTGTGAGCGTTGTGTTGCAAGCCATCGAACAGATCCTGCCGTAGCCTTACCTCGTGCGACGCGGGATCCCGTGCTTGTCGAGGAATCCATCGAACGCCGCCCTCGCGCTGCTGGTCAGCAGAATACCGGGCTGGGTGGTTCCGTAGCCACGTGCGGAGAAACACTCGAAGCAGATCACCAGATCCAGCTGAGTGTCATCCGTCTTGAAGCGCAATCCGTGACGGGGAATGAAACAGGCTGCGACCACACCGCTGTTCTCCCGGATGCTCTCCGCCAGCTGGTTGAGAAGCTCCCTCCTGTCCTTGGGATCCGTCACCTCCTGCTGGCCAATGATCCTGTAGCCGTGGAAATCACCCGGGGAAGTGCCTTGGCGAAACTCCGGATCAAGGGAATAGACAATGAGGCCTCCATCACGGGCGATGAGCCCCTCCACCTCCTTGGCGGATTCCCGCTGCTTCTGGGTGAACTCATCGGTGCATCCGGTCAACGCAACGGTGCATCCGGTCAACGCAACGCAAAGCAGGATGAGGGCAAGCAGGTGTTTCATCTCCTGAAGAACACTGGAAGTTGGTCCACACGGAACGTGCGCGGGTTGGTCCGGGGCGTGGTGTGGGGTTGCTTCATTGAAGGCACCGGACGTTCTGCCTGTCAAGCCCATTATTGAGGGATCCACCGAGGCGGTCCCGGCCGCGGGTCGGACGAGGAACCTCAACCCGCACAGCGTCGGGGGCCTGGCCCCGGGCTTGCGCGGCATGCCTCAGGTTCGTGCATTCGCGGGTTCAATGGCAGGAGGCGGACAGTGTCCGCCCTCCATGGCGCGCCCTGCGGGCGTGCGGGCGCGGCGGAGGCGAATGAAAGGCGCGAAGCGCTATGGAGAGGGGACACTCCTGTCCCCGGCCGCGGGCCGGAAGAAGGACTTCAAGCCGCGCAGCGCCGCTGACCTGACCCCGAGCTTGCGCGGCATGCCTCAGGCTTGACCTCATTCATGGTGACATCGAGCCTGGGCGACGTGGATCACGGATCTCTCGACGTGGTAAACGAGTCGATGCTCGTCTGTGACGCGCCTCGACCAGAAGCCGCTCAAAGCGTGCCTGAGGGGCTCTGGCTTGCCGATGCCGTCGTGCGGACTTCTTGCAATATCCTTGATGTGGCTATTGATTCAAGGATGTGGTATTGATTCAACGGTCCTTGACGACGCCGATCAGGTTGTCCGGGATTTGCCAACCCCGACCCCGACACCGCAATGAGTGGAATTTCACCTGGTCCCAGTACAAGACTGTTCATCTTCTGTTTAAGTGCGGCCGCAATTCTGACGGGGATGAACGGCGTGTTTGAGATGTTGTGTTACGCCAGTGTCAACGTCGCCACCATGTTGAATCCCATTTCCCTGCCGCTATCCAATGCATATCTTGCACTAGCAACAGCGGCTTGGGCAATGCTGGTTTATGCCCTTATCAAGACCCGGATCGATCACACGGTGGAATCAACCCGGCAGATTGCACTTGGCAATTCAAAGTGGCCGCTGAACGCGATCTTGACGATCCTTGTGGCGCTTAGCATATCCGGGGCCATGGTTTACCTACCGGCAGCCAAGGATTATCAGGAATGGCGGATTCTTTTCTCTGAGACGCCGGGGTCGCCATTCTATTACCTGGATCAGACGTGGATTCAAATGGTGCGCGCCAGGGCGCTTCGGTTGCTCTCAGATGCAGTGGTGCTCGGCTGCCTGGCCGTCATTTGCTTTCGAGCATTGAGCAGCCATGGATCCACGCGGCGGCCTTCAGATAAGTCCGGTTTCTCCCCCGATGAACCCAGTCGATCCCGGCTGGCAATGGCACTCAGATTCAGGGAGGTCCTGCTGCCTCAACCTCTTTCACAATGGTTGCGCGGTAGTCTGATTCTGATCTGCTTGCTGAAATTCTATTCTGTCCTCGCTGTGATTCTGTGTCTGGCACGGCGGTGGTCCGATCAACTGGAGTGGCTTCCAGTCCTGATTGATGGACAATTTTATGCTCGAGTGGAGTTTGCTCAGGATTTGGCGGTCGGATTGGTAGCCCTGACTCTTCTGGTGTGGCTGAATTTTTTCCGCCATCGCGGACAACGGCGCAATGCCCCAGCTGACTGCGCCACACAAGAGGAAGGGGAGACGTCACCCATTACGCCGTGATCGCCATGCATCCTGTGTTGTTCGTTCTGGCATTCTTGCTTGGGACCTCGCCTCGTCTGCCGAAATCAGATTTTGCCGACCCACGGATTCACAGGCTGGCGGGCGGTGTCCGATGAGGTCCAGGGGGTGGTTGCCGGCGGTGTCGCTGCGCCCAACCACCGGCTCCCGGATGGCAAGCCGCCTGCCTGTTGTGGCGTCAGACGGCCTGGCATAGGGGGTTGGTGAGGGTGCGCCAAAGCCGGGCCGGCCGTGGCCACACCCGGACGATACGGGCGGCTGGGAACCTGGGCGCCGTCGCGGAAGCGCTCGACACGCCTGTGCGTCGAGTGAGCAGGGCGCAGCATCAAAATTTCACCACAATAGGGTTTCACCCCATGGTCCTGCCGGATCGGCGGAGTATGGTTCAATAGCAGGCGCCCACCGTGAAGGTGGATCGCCAATCTCCTATCGAACCATGCAGGCAATAGATCATCCAAATCCCGAATCCGGTACAGCGGCTGGCTCACACTTGAAACAAGAGCGCCATGCGTTGGAATCCAGAGCTGGCGATGCCGGTGACGAGGTCAAGCAGAAAGCCCGGCAAGCCTACGACGATCTGCGCCAAGGCACACTGAAGGTTGCCCGCGAGTCCGGGAGCTATCTCAAGAGGGTCGGGGCTGAGCAGCAGCGCCTCCTGGTGGAGAAACTGGAGGAATATCGGGATGCCCTCAAGGCAGCGTCCGACAAGCTTGAATCCGACGATGATACGGTGGCTGCCAACAACCTTCAGAAAGCCTCCGGCAGCCTGGGGTGTGTCGCCGATTACCTCCGCGAAAGTGAGACGGGTGATCTGCTGACGGACGCCGGCCGGGTGGCGCGGAGACGTCCCGAACTCGTGTTCGGCGGTCTGTTTCTCGCCGGGCTCGGGTTGGCGCGGGTGATGAAATCCTCTGCCCGCGAGCGGCGGCGTGACAATCATGCCTCAAACGGCGGACCGTCCTCAGTGACGGGGGCCATCAGGCCTTTTGGCGGACCGAATCCCCCCATCGTGCCGATTGGCACGCCGGCGGGCTCGCCTGCCACCCCCGCCGCCGCGAATGGCGGATGAACCACAATTTCAAACACACTCCATTCTATGAACGAAGAACAATCAGTCGGAAGCCTGCTCAAGCAGCTCCGTGACGAAAGCACCACGTTGATTCGTGACGAGATCGCGCTCGCCAAGACGGAAATGCGTGAAAAGGCGGCCGTCTATGGTCGCAATATCGTGGGCCTGATTGCAGGCGCGCTGATTGGATACGCCGCGCTGGTGGTGATCCTGCTGGCCGTCGGCTCGCTGATCACCGAAGGGCTGATCGGAGCGGGCATGGATCCGGCGATGGCCCACTTCCTCGGTCTGACGATCGTGGGAGTCGTGGTGGCGATCGTCAGCATCATCCTGGTGTCCACGGCCATCAAGCGACTCAGGAACGAAGGGCTGGTGCCCGAACGCACCGTCGAGACGCTCCGCAACGACAAGGAATGGGTCAAACAGCAAATCCGATGAACGAAACCACTCAAACTCAAGAACGCCGTAGCAGCCGCGAAATCCAGCAGGACATCCGCGGAACACGGGACGACCTGGACCAGACTCTCGACAGTCTCAATGACCGCCTTAGCCCGCGATCGTTGATCCACGGCCTGATGGACTGGTTCGAAAGCCGGGACAAATCAAGCAGTCAGGCCCTTTCACGAAGGCCGAAGCAGATCGCCCGCTTCGTCAGGGACAACCCGGTGCCCTCCCTCCTTGCCGGCGTCGGCGTGGCATGGCTGATTGCCGAATCCCAGTCGGACGATGATGAACCGGACCTCGACGGGTTCACGGGGGAACACGCCTCGGACAATGGCCGGGTCGTCCGTGACTATGCGCGGGATGCCGGCAGACCCGGGGGCGCTTCTGCGGAATCGGGATTTGCGATGACGCCACCGCGATCCGGATCTGACACGTCCGGTGACGAAGGGAATAGCATGACCGACAAGGTCAAGGACAGGCTCGGAGAGGCTTCCGATGCCATGAGTTCGGCGGCCTCGGCGACCGGGGACAGGCTTTCAGATGCCTGGGACCAGGTCGCGGAGCAGGGCAGCCGGGCCTCCAGCTCCATCAAAAGGCGGGCCGCCAGCGGGCGCCGTTCCGCGGGTCGTGCGTCCGACCAGCTGCAGCGCGGCTATGCCAATGCCGAGGTCCGTATCAAGCAGGCGGTCGATGACTATCCGCTTGGATTTGGAGCCGGTTTCGTTGGATTGGGCCTGCTTGCCGGACTGCTCCTGCCTCGATCCGAAGCGGAGGACGAATGGTTCGGAGAATCGGCCGATGACATCAAGGACGCCGTCACCGACAAGGGCGAGGACCTGCTTGAGCGTGGCAAGGAAGTGGCCGGGCGGGTGGCTGACGAAGCCACCGATGAAGCCGGCCGGCAGGGCCTGACCGTGGACAGCGCCGCCGGCGCCTTGGAGTCGGCCGGTGAGGAGGTCGGGGCGAAGGTCGGAGCGGTCGTTGAAGCCGCCAAAGAGGAAGGCAGGAAGGCGATGGAGGATGAACACCTGACGCCGGAACCTCATGCCAGGCCGTTGGCGAGTGAGTAATGCCCTGCGCCGGGCCTGGTAGTCAACCTGTCAGGGTTAATGTCCGCCTGCGCGCTGGGGGTCGGGCGCCATCGGCTCCCGGGCTCAGGCCACGCCCGCACCCAGCTCGCACCGGGTGGCCGGGTCCGGTTTGCCCGGCTCCGGTTCCAGACCGGCGGCAGCGCCGACAAAGTTGCGCCCTCGCTGGCCGGCGCAGGCCTCGGCGACCCGACGTTCCCAGTCGCCCGGCGGGATGCCGTGATCAGCCGGGTCGGTGGCAACACCCAGCGATTGCAGGAATCGTTCCAGCCGCTCCGCCCCGGCGGCCACGGGTGCGTCGAACACCGCCTGCAGCGCCCGGTCAATGTCAGGCTCCATGCCGGCCACCATGGCCATGATTCGCGGCAGGCTGAACGAGCAGGCGATGCCGTGGGGAGTGCCCTGTTGCATTGTAAGGTCGTAGGACAGCGAGTGAGCCAGCGCGGTCTGGGTGTTGGAGAACGCCAGTCCGGCCTGGGTCGAGGCCGCCGCCATGCGCTCCCGCAGCGCCAGTGATCGCGGCTGCTCCAGAACCCGCGGCAGGGTGTCGAGGATGCCCCGGGCCGCGCCGATCGCATGCGAGGTCGACACCGGATTGCGGTTGCGATTCCAAATCGCCTCGAAGCTGTGCGACAGGGCGTCGAGCCCGGTGTGCAACGTTTGCGCCGGCGGCAGCCCGACGGTCAGCTCCGGATCGAGCACCGCCGCCTCGGGCCAGGTGACAGACAGGTGCAACGAATGCTTGACTGGCGGATCGGCCTGTGGATCCCACACGGTCGCCCAGGGGGTGACCTCACTGCCGGTGCCGGCGGTGGTCGGTATGCAAATCAACGGCACCGACCCCGCCACCAGATCACGCCGCCCGCTGGTGATCACCTGCATCAGTTGATCGAACGACCGGTCCAGCGTCCTCACCATCAGCACCTTGGCGGCGTCCATCACCGACCCCCCACCGAGCGCCAGGATCACCTCGGTGTCGGCGTGTTGAGTCCAAAACCGCTCGTAGGCCGGCTTCAGCGCCCGCCGCGACGGCAGCGGCCCGAGGTCGGTCGCCGCGCCGACCAGCCTCGAACCCAGTTGGGACTCCAATCGTGCCAGCCAGCCCTGCTCCACCGACTCCGGAAACGCCGCCACAAAAACCCGCCTGCGCCCCACGAGGCGCTGGATTTGTTCAAATTGACCGCGTCCGCCGTGAATGCCGACCGGGTTGAAGTAGTTCCACATGAGGTGCTGAAAGGATTTGCGCGGTGCCTGTGTGCCCGTGCGGTGACCGCAGCCGGGGCCGTGAGTTCGGGCATCGTCGAGCCCGGAATCCACCTCGATGGTGGCGGCAAACCGCTGCGGGCCGGCTCCCCGGCAAAGCGCCCGGCGGACCGACGGCACACGAGCCACGGCGATGATCGGCCATCAGCCTTGAGCAGATCTTGTTGAGCGTCAAGAAACATTTCCAGCTGATGTCGAGCGGCACTGCATGGCCGGGGCGCACCTTGTCGGATGCCCGGCGCGCCGCCAACTCCGGCAGCGGGCCATGCGGGATCGCCGCTCCCTCCCGGTCGCCACCAGTCATGTCTTCACGCCCTTGGAACCGGTCAGGAACACGCACAGAACCCTGGCCTCGTTCTCCGAGCGGTTCATCAACCGGTGCGGTGTGGTGGCATCGAAATAGAGGCTGTCGCCCTCGTTCAACAGCAGCGTGGTGCCGTTGTATTCGAACTCGACCTGCCCTCCGATCACGATCAGGAACTCCTCGCCCTCGTGCGGCAGCGGTTTGTCGCGACCCTTGCCACTTGGCAGGGTCAGCATGAAAGGGTCCATCGCCCGGTCGGTGCGGCTGTGGGCCAGCGATTCATAGCCAATGTCGGAGATGCCCCCGTCCCGGCGGATCTCCCGGCCTTCGCCGGCGCGCACCAGCACCAGCCGCGACGAGCGCTCCTCGGCTTCCGCCAGCAGCCTCGACAACGGCACCTCCAATGCCTCGGAAATCTGCGCCAGCGCCTGCAACGAGGGCGTGATCCGGAAGTTCTCGACCTTGCTCAGCCAGCTGCGCGTCATGCCGATGCGCGTCGCCAGATGGTCGAGCGTCAGCCCGCGGTCAATCCGGGCCTGACGAATGCGCAGCGATAGTTCCACCAGATTCATCACGGATCTCGGCCCGCTACCCGGGGTCGGGCAGCAGGCCAGCGGCACCATCCCGGCGACCCGCTCCCGGCTCAAGCCCAATTTCGCCCCGCCACCAGCGCGGCCGGAACGCCGTTCCATGGCCCCGCGGGCGTGCGCCTGCCGACAACGGGTGACGTGATTGTTGCTCAACATGGATTGCCTCAAATTGATATCCAGGCAACTTGAGGTCGGCTGCGGTGCCGGCGGCGTCTCCAGGCCGTTCCAGCCGGACTGCGGGAAGACCGGACGACCCCGCTGGGGCTGGCGCCGCAGCCGGCCACAGCCGCCGCACTGCCGGTGCGGGCCGGCCTTGCCTTGCAGGCGCCAAGTCCGCCACCACCAATCGTGATCCCGACTCTTTCACCCAGCGCCCAATCCGGCCCGGCCGGCACCGGACCGTGGGTCCGGTCGTGGCTGCCGCCGCGGCAGGCCACCGGTGCCACGTTGATGGAACTGCTGGTGGTGATGGCGGTGGCGGTGATCCTGCTGACCCTGGCCACCAGCCTGTTCCGGCAGGATACCCTGCGCATGAACCTGCCGGTGGCGGCGAGCCGCTTGGAGCAGTTCCTCGACCAGGCCGGATCACTGGCGCGCGCACGCGGACAAGCCGTCGGCGTGCTGCTGGCCGACCTCCCCGGCGATCCAGAAATCGACGGTCGACACCTGCGCCTGGCGGTGCCGTCGGAATCACCCGCCGGCGCCACAGCCGGGCAAGGCGCGCCCGACAATCACATCCCGCCCGTCCCCTGGCAGTGGACCGGGCATGAGATCGACCTGCCTCAGGGCACCCGGTTGGTGGTCGAATCCGGCTTGCCCGCCCGCGAACTCGACCGGCCCAGCGTCGGGGACACCGCGCCTGTCTGGCGGCAAATCGCCCTGATCACGCCCGAGGGGCGCGAGCAGGGAGCCGGGCTGTTCGAAGTGAGACGGGTCACCGCCACCAGCGCGACCGAGGCCGACGATCCGGTCGTCATTCGCCTGCGTCTCAACGCCCTCGGCCGGCTCAGCCAGTTGCCAGACGAAGCGTGATCCAGCTGACCGCCTGTTCAATACCATCATGAACACCCGATCCCATGCCCGCGTCCTTCGCTGCCCGTTCCCCGGGCGAGAGGCAATCATTCCCGCCATCAAAACGGAACCGCCACGCCCCACCCGCTCAGGTCCGGTGAACGGCTTCAGCCTGGCCGAAGTGGTGGTCGCCATCGGCGTGTCGGCGGTTGCCTTGCTGGTGTCGATCGGTCTGCTCAGCCAAACCGGCGAGCTGTCGGCCCGCGCCACCGCCGGGGAACGCGCCCGCCAGGTCGCCGAGCAACTGCCCGGCCTGCTGCGCCGCCACCCCGAA
>SKLO01000515.1 GCA_007123195.1 Verrucomicrobiales bacterium
CCAGGGTCACCGAACTGAACATCAACGGCGGCCTGCTCGACAACACCGCCACCGGCGACCAGGGCTGGGGCATCGCTATCAACCTCAACGGCGGCACCCTGCAATCCAACGGCGGCGTCAGTTCCACCACCACCGGTTCCCTGTTCTCCCTCGGCGGCGGCTCCAGCGTCAACAGCCTCGCCTCCCCGGACACCTCGGTCATCGCCGGACGGGTCAACCTGCGTCAGGGCAATCTCGTGTTCAACGTCGAGAACGGTGCCGCGCCGATCGATCTCGACGTCAGCGCCGCCATCACCCAGGCGGCGGGAGGCTACGGCATCACCCTCACCGGTGATGGGACGATGCGCCTGACCGGCACCACCAGCTACACCGGCCCCACCAATGTTCAGGGCGGCACCCTGCTGATGAGCGGGAACCACAGCGCCTCCACCGGCCCCGTCACCGTCCAGTCCGGCGCCACCCTCGGCGGCACCGGCGTCATTGGCGGCGCCACTCTGGTCAACGACGGGGCCGTGCTGGCCCCCGGCAACAGCGCCGGCACCCTGACCTTCAATCAGGATCTCACGCTCGCGCCGGGTGCCACCTTCGAGGTCGACGTGCTGTTCGGCGGCAGCGCCACCGACCTGGTGGTCATGAGCCCGCAGACCATCCTCTCGGTCGATGGCGCCACCCTCGCCGGCACCTGGGGCGGCTCGGATGCCAACATCTTTCGCGGCAGCTACAATCCCGACACCATGTTCTGGATCGTCGACCACCAGGGCACCGCCCCGATCGACGGCCGCTTTGAGAACACCACCCCGGCGCCCGGTTTCGCCGGGCTGTTCGACGGCGTCACGCCCTATCTCACCACCATCGACGGCCAGTTGTTCGCCGCCTTCTACGAATCCCAGTTCGGCAACTTCTCCCAGGCCGGCCTCACCGGCGGCAACGACCTGCTGCTCATGTCCATCCCCGAACCTTCCCGCGCCCTGTTGCTCGCCGTGGCTCTTGGCGGGCTGCTGCTCCGCCGCCGGCGCTGACAACCGGCTCACCGGCCGGGCAACTTTGAGGCGGATGATCGGCCTGGGGGCGGCGGGACCTGAGAACGGCCAAAGCCATCGCCGTCCTGGCATCCATCCTCATCCATCCTTGTCTCCGCCGCTGACTGGTCATCCCGTCCGGTGATTTCATGTCTCCTAGCGGGGTTGGGAGCGGCGGGGCATCATTCTTTTGCTTGAATTGGCGAAATTCCGGGCAACCTTGTCGAAACTGCAGGGTTCCAGCCCTTGTCGTTGGATCCTCCAAACCACTGCCATCCCGTTGCTTATGAAGACTCTGATCCCTCTGGCCCTGGCTGCTCTCGGCCTGCTGGCCGCTCCTTCCGTAGCCGTCGGTTTCGATGTGCCGCGTCACGTCAACGCCGTGTCCGAGCTGGAGGAAGCCCAGGACGCCGCCGAACGCGTCGGCCGCCCGCTGCTGTTCGTGTTCACCCGCGCCAGCTTGGCGCCCAGCTGACCGACCTGTTCCGGAACCGTCAGTTTGGCGGTTCTCCAGGATACCCGGTCGACCCTCACGTCGGTGCTGGTGGACCTCGACAAAGGGGAGGCGGACAACGTGCCGGCCATGGTGCGCGACGCCTACCGGGCCGCCGGCGGATCGATGCCGATTGCCGTGGTCACCGATCCCGGCGTGAGCAAGGTCTACGGTGCCTACAGCCATGGCGACCTCCGCAGCCGCAACTTCCGTCAGATCTTCAATGACGCCCGCAGGGACTTCCGGCGCGACAACGGCGACGGCTCGATCCCCAAGGTGGCGGATGTCCGCAGCGGCAACGTGACGCCCGGCGCCAGCAGCGGCGACACGGAGGACGGCGCCATGCCGGCCCCGGCGGCCACCAGCGACTTCAGCGCCACCGGATTCGCCTCCTGGACCAGCGCCCAGGGCAGCACCATCGAGGCCCGGATCAACGGCGTCGACGGTGATCGAATCCTGTTCCTGCTCCGTGACGGTCGCCAGATTCCAGTGGCGGCCGACCAACTGGACACCGCCAGCCTGGATCGGGCCCGCGAAACCATCGAGGAGATCATCGGCGCGGAATTCGCCCGACCCCAGACCGCGGCGGCCAATTGACCGGCTGACGGGCCTGCGCTGGCGGGCGGGTTGGAGTGAATGGTGGAAGCCGTGGTTGAAGTCGTTTTCGCGGGCCATCGTCTGCTGGCGTGAGCTACGATCAGTCGGCGCTTGGCATCCCGCGGGCCTGCACCCCCGCGTGGTAGGGCGAGGCGTCCCGGCCGAGCCGCGCAGGCCAAACGATCTTCTTTCGTCCCGCCGCGCCGCAGTCCAAACCGCTCGCGCATTGTCCGCGAAGAGCCAGAGCCCGCGCAGGCCGTGAACCTGTCGTTGGCCCCATCTCCGCGCAGGTCCGGGGAACGCGGCTCGCCAGAGACGGCTCGCCCTACCGTTGCCAACACGATCCATCGGCTGGACCAGTGCGAAGCGTCCCGCGGGCCTGCACCCCCGCGTGGTAGGGCGAGGCGTCCCGGCCGAGCCGCGCAGGCCAAACGATCTTCCTTCGTCCCGCCGCGCCGCAGTCCAAACCGCCCGCGCATTGTCCGCGAAGAGCCAGAGCCCGCGCAAGCCGCGAACCCGCCGTTGGCCCATCTCCGCGCCGGTCCGGGGAACGCGGCTCGCCAGAGACGGCTCGCCCTACCGTTGCCAACACGATCCATCGGCTGGACCAGTGCGAAGCATCCCGCGGGCCTGCACCCCCGCGGGGTAGGGCGAGGCGTCCCGGCCGAGCCGCGCAGGCCAAACGATCTTCTTTCGTCCCACCGCGCCGCAGTCCAAACCTACCGCGCATGGCGCGCGGAGAGCCAAAGCCCGCGCAGGCCGTGAACCTGTCGTTGCCCCGGGCTTCGCGCCGCCATTGGCGTTTCATTCGCTCAGGAAGCCAGGCCAACGGGCCTTTTTTGCTGGAGCCTTCGACCGCCTTCCCGCATGCTGTCAGCATGTTGGGTCGGTTCAAGTTCGGCGGTTGCCGCTCACGCCGCCGCCCCGAAGGACGGCTGGCGGCCCGGTCCGGCCGGACGCTGGCGATCGTGTTGACGGGCCTGCTTGGGCTGGTCGATTGGTGCCGTCCGGCCGAGGCGGGGGAGTTGCCGCCGGTGCCGGGGCCGTTGGAGTTCCTGCACGATTTCGCCGGGGTGCTGTCGGATGACGATCGCGTGGCCTTGCAAGAGAGCCAAACCGCGGCCTTCGACCGGCATGGTATCCCGATCGTGGTGGTGACCATCGAGCGCCTGGCCGATCATGGCCCGGATTCGACCTCGATCGAGGAGTTGGCCAGGCAGTGGTTCGATCACTGGGGCATGGGGTCGCCCGAGCGCAATCTGGGTGTGCTGGTGCTGCTGGCGGTGGAGGATCGTGCGGCGCGCATCGAGCTGGGAGCCGGTTGGGGCGGCCGGGCGGATGCGGTGACCGGTGAGATCATGGATGGTCGCATGGTGCCCAGCTTCCGCCAGGGGGATTTCGGCGGCGGATTGCGGCAGGGGGTGGAGGCGCTGCGGCAGCTGGCTTCCCGCGGCCCGGACGAGCTGGTCGATGCGCCGGCGCAGACCGGATTTCCAGATGCCGACGAGATGGTCACGGCGGCGGCCCAGCGACTGATCCGCTACAATCCGCTGGCCGAGCAGTTCGGCCCGTGGGCGGTGACCGGGGCGCTGCTGGCCGGGCTCGGCTGCCTGATCGCGGCGGTGCGGTGGCCGGACCAACGCAAGCCACTGCTCATCGCCGGCCTGGGACTGATCGTCGCGGCGGTCTTCTTCTGGCTCCTGATTGTGGTGCTGGCGATCGTGCTCAGCCGCGGCCGCCGGTCGCACGGCGGTTTTTCGGGCGGCGGCTTTTCCGGGGGATCATCCGGCGGCGGCGGTGCCACCGGCCGCTGGTGAGAACGCAGCCGGCCGGTCCGGGTGCCAGCGACGGGGCGGGAGGCTGGTTCCGCGCCCCCGTTGCCCGGGCGTCAGCGCTTCTGCTCTTCCTCAAGCCGTTCGCTGAGCCACTGCTTGATCATGCTTTGGTAGTTGAGAAAACGGGCCCGCGCGATGCGCTTGATCCGCGCCAGCATGCGCGGATCGAACCGCAGGGTGATGGTGGTTGATTCGCGGACGTCCGGCTTGTGGATCGCGGTGTTCATCAGGCGGCCGTCCAGCTGGTGCTCGTTCCAGAACGCCGACTCCTGCTCGTCGTCTTCGAACTCGGGGATCTCACTCCAGGATGTGATTGTGTGCATGATAAGGTCGCGGGCGTTCCCGGTTCAGGCGGTTCGGATCAAGGCGGATCGGGCGGGGTGGTAGCGGGTCGGGTTCATCCGGTCAGCCGGCCGGAGCAATGGTCCGGTTCACAGCAATTCGGCGTTCTTACGCTCGTAGAACGCCTCCTCCTCACCGGTCATCGGGCGCGCGAGAATCACCCGGAAGTTCTTGCCATCGGTCCAGAATACGCTGAATACCCCGCGGTTGGACAGGGTGCGGCCGAGGTTGAAATAGCGGGCATCGGTGTCCCCGTAGTCGCCGTCCGGCAACAGCTTGAGGGCGAACGGATCCTCAAAGCTCTCCTCGATTTCGCGCGGCTTGAGCTGGTCCAGCTTGAACGGGGTGTCGATCCAGTCGAATTCCATGGGCGTGATGGCCGATGCGGCCGGATGCGAAGGTCGGGACGGCAGCCCAACGGCGCTCCATACAAGCCCCGATCGATGCCGGTTGCAAGTGGTGGCTGGCGTCCCGGGCCTGGAACTGAGAAACCACTGGAGCCGGCCGGTGCATCGGGCCATGATCCGGTTCCCTGTCACGCCGGGAAGACCCGCGCGTTGGCCCTCACCCATCCCCGAAACCGATGAGCGACCCGGAACCTGACTACGGATACCGACAGACCCGGACCCTTGACGACACCGAAGCGCCCGCGCTGACCTACCAGCCGCCGGTGCCCCGGCGGCGTCATCGCATCGGCCTGATCGGCTGCGGCGGCGTTAGTGCGTTTCACCTTGCCGCCTACCGTCAGGCCGGGCTTGAGGTGGTGGCATTGTGCGACCGCCACCCGCAGCGCGCGGAGGAACGACGCGCCGCGCAGGCGCCCGATGCCAGGGTGTTTGCCGACGCCGCCGGGTTGCTGGCCTGGGACGAGGTCGAGGTGGTCGACATCACCACCCATCCGGCCGATCGCATCGAGTTGGTGGAGGCGGCCCTCGAGTCGGGGCGTCATGTGCTCAGCCAGAAGCCGTTTGCGCTCGACCTCGACTCCGCCCGGCGGCTGGCTGACCTTGCCGACGCCCGCGGCCTGCGCCTGGCGGTCAACCAGAACGGCCGCTGGGCACCCTACTTCAGCTACATGCGGGCGGCCCTCGAACAGGGGCTCATCGGCGACGTCGAGCATCTCGATTGCGTGCTCAACTTCGATCACAACTGGACCGCCGACACCCCGTTCAACGACGTCCCCCAACTGATGCTGTATGACTTCGCGGTGCATTTCTTTGATGCCGCATCGGTGTTCTTTCGCGGACGCCGTGCGCGGTCGGTGCAGGCGGTGACCGCCCGGGCCGACAGCCAGGACAGCCGGCCCCCGCTGCTGGCCGGCGCCCTGCTGGAATTCGAGGGCGGCCTCGCCAACCTGTCGTTCAACGGCAACAGCCGGGTCGGTCAACATGACCTGACCGTGCTCAGCGGGTCCGGTGGCTGCCTGCGATCGGAGGGCGGGTCATTGAACCAAAAACCGGTCGAGTGGATCAGTGATCGTGGTCGGGCCCACGTCGAACTGGAGGGCAGCTGGTTTGTGGAGGGGTTCATCGGCAGCATGACCGAGCTGCTGTGCGCCATCGAGCAGGACCGCGAGCCGATGAACTCCGCGCGCGACAACCTGCGCACCCTCGAACTGTGCTTTGCCGCAGTCGCCAGCGCCGAGGGCGGCGGACGGATCGAGCCGGGAAAAGTTCGCCGGCTGCCAGAAGGCGCTGCGGGTCCGGTGGGCGGCCCTCAGGCGCCGGGCCGCTGACGCTGGTCGTGGCCCCCGGCTTCTTCAGGGGTTTGGGCCGGCGGTTCGGCGGCGCCCGGGTCCTTGACGAACAGCAGGCGCAGGCTGTTGAGGCAGACCAGCACGGTGCTGCCCTCGTGGGTGATGACCCCCAGCGTCAACGGCACCACGCCGAACAGGGCGGCGAACGCCATGATGCCGACGCTGCCCAGTGACAGGGTCAAATTCTGGCGGATGATGGCGCGGGCACGACGGCTGATCTGGCGGGCGGCGAGCAGCTTTTCGATCTTGTCCTGCATCAGCACCACGTCGCTTTGCTCGGCGGCGGCGTCGCTTCCGCGCGCGCCCATGGCCACCGACACGTAGGCGGCGGCCAGGCTGGGGGCGTCGTTCACGCCGTCGCCGATCATCGCCACCTTGCGCCCGCCCGCGCCGAGTTCACGGATGGCGGCGACCTTGTCCTCGGGATGCAAACCGGCGCGCACCTCGCTGATTCCGAGTTGCTGCGCGACCTCGATGGCGGCGGCGCGGCGGTCGCCGGTGAGCATGACGGTGCGCAGGCCCTCGCTGGCCAACTGGCGCAGCACGGCCCGGCTGCCCTCGCGGACGCGATCGTGCAGCAGGATGCGCCCGACCAGGGTGCGGTGCAGCACCCACACCTCGGTGACCCCGACCGGGGCCTCGGGCACCTGGTCGAGCACCACCGCCAGTTCACTGCGGGCCAACAGTTCCCTGCGGCCGGCGTAACTGACACCGCTGCCGGTGCGGGCGCGCACCCCTTGGCCTGTGATGGAACGGAAATCCTCGAACTCGCCGGCTTGCAATCCCTCGGCCCGGCCATGATCGCGGATGGCCCGTGCAATCGGATGGTTGGACGGCCCCTCGAGGGTCAACGCCACCTGCAGGATCTCGCGCTCGGAGCCGGGCGGGAAGGTTTCGATCGCCATCACCCTGGGCGCGCCTTCGGTCAGGGTGCCGGTCTTGTCCATCGCCACGGTGTCCACCTCGGCCAGCTTCTCGATCGCCGCGCCACCGCGGAACAGCACCCCGCGGCGGGCGCCCCAGGCGATCGCCGCGAGGATGGCCGAGGGAATGGACAACACCAGCGCGCAGGGACTCATGACCACCAGCAGGGTCATGGCGCGGTAGAAGGCGGAGGTGGTTTCCTCGGTGTTGCGCATCGGGGGCAGGTCGAACACCAGCCACCAGACATGAAACATGAGGGTCACCAGACCGAGCGTCAGCAGGGTGTAACCGGTGCCGAAGCGATCGGTGAACCGCTGGCTGGGCGCGCGCATCTGCTGGGCGGTGTGGATCAGGGCGATGATCTTCTGCAGCGCGCTGGCGGCGGCCGGGCGGGTGATCTCGACCTCGACCACGCCCCACAGGTTGAGGGTGCCGCTGAACACCTCGTCGCCATCGTTCTTGGGCACGGGCGCGGCCTCGCCGGTGAGATTCGATTCGTCGGCCGCGCTCTGCCCCTTGAGCACCCGACCGTCGACCGGGAACAACTCGTCCGGACGCACCTGCAACCGCTGGCCCGGGCGCAGGCGATGCACCTCGCGCTCGACCGTGCTGCCGTCGTCCAACAGCAGGTGCGCCTGCTTCGGCGCGGCCCGGGTCAGGGCGCCGATTTCGCGGTGGGTGCGATGCATGGCGTAGTGCTCAAGGGCGCCCGACAGCGAGAACAGGAACAGCAGCAGCGCGCCCTCGGTCCAGGCGCCGATGGCCACCGCGCCGGCCGCCACCGCCAGCATCAGGAAATGGATGTCGAGCTTGGCCCGGCGGATCTTGGCCCACGCGTCCCTGGCCGCGTCCCAGCCGCCACTGACGAGGGACACCGCCAGCACGCCGTGGGCGAGCCAGCCTGCGACACCCAGCCGCAGCAGGGTCCAGCCCGCGACCAGCGCCACCCCACAGAGGCCGGCTTGAAACGCCAGCAGCCGCCATTCGCGCTCGCTGTCCGCCTCGGCATCGTCCAACTCGGGCCACGAGAATTCCCGCCATGGCCCGCTGATCGGGGCGTCCGACTTGTCGATCACCAGTTCATGGCCGCGACGGCTCCAGCTCATCCCGGCCGGCGGTGGCGACATGGCAGCCGGCGATGCGGCAGGGCCCGCCCCGGGCTCCGGTTCGGCCGCCGCGCCCCCGGTGACACCATTCGCCGCGGGCAGCCAGTGCTGATCCAGTTCCCGCAGCACCGCGGTCAACCGCACTTGCAGCGCCGTTTGGTCCGGACCGGTCGGGTCCTCGTCGTCGACAGCCTTCCCGACGCTGCGGAGGCGCAGGCTGACCCGGCGTTGATCCGGTTCCAGCCGCAACCCGGTCAGCTCCGGCTCGGCCTGCAGGAAATCCACCAACGGCTCGATCCAGCCGGGTGCGGCG
>SKLO01000063.1 GCA_007123195.1 Verrucomicrobiales bacterium
CCGGATGGCGGGCCTCAGCCGAGGATGCGCTGGTAGGCGTGGCCCTCGTTGACGTCGACGCGCTCGGGGCGGCCCTTGTTGTGGTAGATGAGGCGGGTGTGGTCGACGCCGAGCACGTGCATCATGGTGGCGTGGAGGTCGTGCACGTGCAGCCGGTCCTCGACCGCGTAGAGGCCGAGTTCATCGGTGGAGCCGATGACCTGACCGCCGGGGATGCCGCCGCCGGCCATCCACATGGTGAAGCCGGTGGGGTTGTGGTCGCGGCCGTTGCCTTTTTCGGACATCGGGGTGCGGCCGAACTCGCCGCCCCAGACGACCAGGGTTTCGTCGAGCAGACCGCGGCGCTTGAGGTCCTTGAGCAGGCCGGCGACCGGCTTGTCCATGCCGCGGCACAGGTTGGCGTGCTCGCGTTCCAGGTTGCTGTGGGAATCCCAGCGGCTGCCGGCGCCGTGGTAGAGCTGGACGAAGCGCACGCCGCGCTCGACCAGCCGGCGCGACAGCAGGCACATGCGGCCGTAGGTTTCGGTCTCGCTCTCGTCCATGCCGTAGAGCGCCTTGGTTTCGGCGGTCTCGCGCGACAGGTCGACGGCGTCGGGCGCCTCGGCCTGCATGCGGAACGCCATCTCGTAGCTCTTGATGCGGGCGTCCAGCTCGGTGACGTCCTCACGTGACAACAGGTGGCGCCGGTTGAGCTGTTCGAGGAACGACAGCTTGGAGTGCTGGCGGTGGTTGCTGACGCCGTCCGGATTGTTGAGGTTGGTGATCGGCGGGCCGTCGGACTGCAGCTGGACGCCCTGGTAGGCGGCGGGCATGAAGCCGGAGCCCCAGTTGCGCACGCCGTTGACCACCTGGCGTTCGCTGTCGGTCAGGACGACGAACGAGGGCATGTTGTTGTTCTCGCTGCCCATGCCGTAGCTGACCCAGCTGCCGAGCGAGGGCCGGCCGCCGAAGATCGAGCCGGTGTTCATCTGCGACATGCCGCCGGAGTGGTTGATGCCGTCGGACACGCAGGAGCGGATGACGGCAAGATCGTCGGCCATCTCGGCGGTGTGGGGCAGCCAGTCGGACATCCAGAGGCCGCTCTGGCCGTGCTGCTTGAAGGTGCGCTCGGAGCCCATCAGCGGGGCGTTGGCCTCGCCCATGGCAAGCACGGGCATCTCGAAGCTGTCGGGCAGTTTTTGGCCGTGCAGTTCGTTGAGCTTGGGCTTGGGATCAAACAGGTCGATGTGGCTGGGGCCGCCCTCCATGAACAGGAAGATCACGTTGCGCGCCCGGCCCGGGGTGTGCGGCAGGTGGTTGAGCGCCGGATTGCCCGCGACCCCGTCCTGATCGCCGAGCGAGGCCAGCAGGCGCTTGTCGCTGAGCATCGACGCCAGGGCGATGGCACCGAAGCCGGCTCCGGAGCGGCGCAGGAAGTCGCGGCGGGTGGCGGGGATTTCGTGGTGCGGAATGAGCGGATTCATG
Source organism: Verrucomicrobiales bacterium (assembly GCA_007123195.1). GTDB lineage: Bacteria > Verrucomicrobiota > Verrucomicrobiia > Verrucomicrobiales > SKLO01 > SKLO01. The sequence continues at coordinate 1,465 of SKLO01000063.1, forward strand.
AGTGGCAGGGGGATGGGGCGTTGGCGTCGCGCCAAGGCCGGTTGGCCGGGGTCGCTTCGGCTCAGTAAAGGTAGAGGAATTCGTTCGAGTTGAGCAGCAGGTGGCAGAAGTCGGCGATCACGGCGAACTCGGGCGAGCCGGGACCGCTGTCGCGGCGGCTGGGTCGCAGCCAGCTGAGGGCCTGCGAGGGTTGTTCCAGCCGCGAGCTGTCGTCGAACAACCAGTCGCCGATCGGTTCCACCGGCGCCTTGCCGCCGCCGATGAACAGCTGGTCGCGCTGGAGTTTTGCCGGTGTCAGGCTGAGGCGGGCGATGGAGCCGTGCCACATGGATCGTCCTTCCTGGCCGCGGCCGCCGAGGATCAGCTGGCGGTCGTCGCGCACCATGCCGCCGGCGATGCCGGTGGCCACGGTGACCGAGTTCAACTCCGCGTCCGGGTCGCTGAGGTCGCGGGTGTGGAAGGTGACCGATCCGCCCAGGGTCTCGCCCTCGGCCGGTTCGGTCGACACCACGACGGCGACGTAGTAGGGGGTGTTGAGCTGGATGAACAGGTCCGAGGCGACCACCTCGTAGGCCGGGTTGCCCTGGAAGTCGTCGCCGACGATCTGCATGATGAGGTTGTTGGGCTGGTAGTTGGAGCGGGTGCTGGTGACGCCCAGCGCCCAGCCGGCGGCCTCGGCGGTGCCGTCCTGCTGGCCGTTCCAGCGCGACACCAGGGTGCGCACATCGGCGGACGGGTAGAGGCTTTCGAGATAAACCACGGCCTGGATGGTGAATTCGTCAGGCTCCACCTGGTTCGACTCCGCCACCAGGCGCTCGTAGTCGCTGTCCGGGCGCAGCCGCAGGGCGCGGTTGCCGGTGCCGCTGGTCTGCGGGAAGCTCTCGGTGACGGACACGACCGGGTGGTCGTCGGGGCCGGGCTCGTCAATGCCTTCAGGGGTGTCGGCGCGGCCTTCAACCACGTCGCGATGCTGGCTGAGGAAGTCGAGCGCGAACCCGATCTCCTCGCCGGTGGGCTGGCGGCCGTAGACGGTGAAGAAGGCGTCGCTGACGAGGTCCTCGGTGAAACGTTCGCCATGGGTGTTGGTGAGGCGCCGGGCGAACGCGGCGGCGCGGTTGATCATCCACTCGCCGTTCATCATGATCAGCGCCTGCAGTGGCGTGGTGGTCGAGTCGCGCTCGGCCACGCTGATGAATCCGGGCGGAGCGTCGAGCGTGCGCAGCAGTTCGTCGGGGTTGTTGCGCACGCGGCGGGCGAACACCGAGCGGGCGTTGTTCCTGGCGACATCGACCGCCGGGCCCTCGCTGCGGCCGTCGAGCTGGCCGGCGATGTGCAGCACGGCGTCGCGGATCTGCTCGGCGTCGAGGCGGCGCGGGTTCATGCGCCACAGCAGGCGGTTGTCGGGGTCGAGCTGGGCCAATTCATCGGTCACCTGCACCCGTGCGGTCTGGCGGTAGGTGGCCGAGTGCATGATCAGGCGGTGCATTTCCTTGAAGCTCCAGCCGCGGGCGACGAATTCGCGCGCCAGCCAGTCGAGCAATTCGGGGTGGCTCGGCTCCTGGCCGAGCCGGCCGAAGTCGCTGGTGGTCGGCACCAGGCCCTGGTTGAAGTGATAGTGCCAGATGCGGTTGGCGATGACCCGGGTGGTGAGCTGGTTGTCGGGGCGGGTCAGCCATTCGGCCAGCGCGCTGCGACGGCCGGTGCTCATGCTGCCGTCGGGCAGGCGGACCGGTTCCACCTCGATCGGATCGGATTCGAGGATGGTGAGGAACCCCGGCTCGACGTCGACCTCGCCGGCGCGGGTGGCGTAGGTGGTCGGCGACGATTCCGGCCGCACGTCGGTGGCGACGAAGGCGGAAGGCAGGTCGCGCGGTTTGATGTCGTCGAATTCGGCCAGCTTCTCGTTCAGCTCGCTGAGTTCCTTTTTCTCCTCGTCGCTGAGGCCGCCCTGGTTCCAGCGGGTGCGCTCGTGATCCATCTGGCGGCGCACCATCATGTAGATCTGCTGCTCGTAGGGGGTGCGATCCGGCTCGTCCTTGCGGACCATCTGCTGGACGTTCTCGGGGAACATCTCCATCGCCCGGCGCATCTGGCGCTGGATGGATTCCTCGGCGATTTCATCGATCCGGGCGCGGATCTCCTTGGTGGCCTCTTCCCAGACAGCCAGTTCCCGGGCATGCTGCTCGCGCTCCCCGGGCGTGGCGAGCACGCGGTCGACCGGCCAGCTGATGGGGGTGAAGAAGGCCTTCAGACGGTAGTAATCCTGCTGCAGGATGGGGTCGAACTTGTGGTCATGGCACTGGGCGCAGCCCATGCTGAGGCCCATGAACAACTCGCCGGTGACGTCGGTCATTTCGGTGACGATGGCGTCCCACTGACCCTCGGCGTCGCGCTGGTTCCACTCGTAGATGCCGTGGCGCAGGAACGCGGTGCCGATGAAGACGTCGGGGTCGTCGGGGTTGATCTCGTCTCCGGCCAGGTGCTCGCGGATCAGCTGGTCGTAGGGCTTGTCCTCGTTGAACGAGCGGATGACGTAGTCGCGGAAGCGCCAGGCGTCCGGGCGGTAGGCGTCCTGGCGATAGCCGTCGGACTCGGCGTATCGCGTCAGGTCGAGCCAGTGCTGGCCCCAGCGCTCGCCGTAACGCGGGCTGTCGAGCAACCGGTCAATCAGTTTGGTGTAGGCGTCGGGATCCTGGTCCTCGACAAATTCGCGGATTTCCTCCGGAGTGGGCGGCAGGCCGTGGAGGTCGAAATACACCCGGCGCACCAGTTCCTCGCGACCGGCTTCGGGGGCTTGTTGGAGACCGGCTTCGCCCAGGCGCTTGAGCACGAACCGGTCGATCTCGTTGTGCGCCTTGCCGGGCACGCCGTTGGCCTCGGGCGGGGTGGGATTGGACAGGGGTTGCAGCGACCACCATTTGTGGTCGTCCTCGGAGAAGCGGTCGAGATCGGAAATGGGGCGCACCGGGCCGGCGCCGGGCCAGAAGGCACCCATTTCGATCCACTGGCGCAGGGCTTCAATTTCAGCGTCGGCGAGCTTGCCGTCGGGCGGCATCTGGAAATCGGGATCCTCATAGGAGATCGCGTGGGCCATCAGGGAAGCGTGCGGGTCACCGGGTTGGAGGGCGGCGCCGCTGTCGCCCCCGCGCAGCAGTCCGTCGATGCTGTCGACGCGCAGGCCGGCACGCTGGCGCTCGTCGCCGTGGCAGGAATAGCAGTTCTCCGCCAGAATCGGGCGGATCCTGGTCTCGAAAAAGCGCATCTGGGCGGCCTCGACATCAGCTTCATCCGGTGCCGGCGCTGCGGCTCTGGTGTCCACGGCAGCGGCCGCCAGCAGCAGGGTGCAGGCGGAGACGGCGGCCAGCCGGACAAAACCAAAGCAAGGCCAGCGCGTGCCGGCGGTCGATCGATTCTGAAATCTGCGGATCGTGAACATGAAGGACGTGAGTTTCGATTGCGTGGGGAAATTGGTCGCCACGGCCGCCGGGAAGCGGCATGCGGCAGGGCGGGACTGATCAGTTAAAACGGGCGACGGGGCTGGATTCTGTCGGTTCGAGGCGCAGCCGCAGTTCCGGCGGGGCGGCGTGCGGGTGGCGGCGGCTGGCGAATGCGTGCACCAGCCCGGCGCGGTCGAGTTCATCGGTTTCGCGCACCAGAATGAGGGTGATTTCTTCGGCCGGCCACTCGCGCAGCAGGGCGGCGAGTTCGGGCGTGGCGATGCGGATCCGCTGGTGGTTCTGACCGCGACCGATCTCGAACGTGCCCACCAGCGAGGTCATTGAGGGGTCGGGGTCGCGTTCATCCTGCAGGTTGGCCGGGGCGGTGTCCCAGGTGAGGCCGCTCTCGGCCCAGTCGCCCCCGACCGCCGGCTCGGTGACGGCGTAGATGGCGAAGACCGAGTCCGGAACCACCGAGGCGTGGCCCAGCGACGAGGGCACCTGTTGCAGGGTCAGTTCGGCTTCGATCACGCGATCGAGGTCGATGCCGCTGAGATCGAAGGCGAGGTAACCCTTGCGTTCATCGGTGGGATTGACGGTGCTGTGCTTGACCAGAATCATCGACTGACGGTCGTGATCGACGTGGCCGAGCCGCGGGCGCCGGACGAAGGTGTCGCGCCCGGAGCCGATGGCGGTGGTGATCGAGGTCCAGCCGGGAGGGGTGTCGATGGCTTCGGGGCTGTCGCCGCGGTCGGGTTCGCCCCCGCGAGCTGTTTCGGGGGTGGCCTTGCCGAAATGATGCGAGGCGCTGCCGACCAGACGGCGGCTTTCGCCTTCGAGCGGTTCCACCTCGACCTCGCCCTCGAACAAGACCACGTGGGCCTGGCCGTTGGGACCGGCAGTGACGCCGAAGCGGGTGCCGAAATCGACCACCCGGCCCTGGGGCGTGGTGACGGTGAACCCGATCGCGGACTCGGGCACGTCGAGCATCACGGCACCGGATTCGACCGCGACGTTGAGGACGTCCTCAAGGCGGATTCGGACCGGGGCCTCGAGCGACATCTCGGCGCCATTGTCGAAGCTCACGCTGGCAATGCCTTCGCGCAGGTCGAGCAGCCCGGCGCCCAGGCGCGAGCCGTCGAGGGTGGGCAGTTCACTGCCGGCCCAGCTGCAGCCGCCGGCCTCGATCAGGGTGGCGAAGTGGCCGGCCTCAGCCGTCGGGGCCGGGACTTCGGGCGGGGTGAGATCGGTGGGAATGGTCTGCCCCTGGTTCGGGCTGGTGGATGCGGGTGTGGCGGGCGGGCGGTCCGGGGTCGGTGCAAAATGATCCTGCGCCAGCAGCAGCAGGGTGACGGAAGCGGCGATGGCGACCAGTCCGGCGACGGCGCGGAGCGCGGGGCTGGAGCGGGTCGGGGTCGACGGGCGTGCGCTGCCGCTCTCAAGCCGGGGGGCGGGGGCCTGTTGGGAGAACGCGAGCATCGCCGAATCGTCGGCGTCTCCGGAGCCGGCGGTCGACGGCATCGAGGACAGGTCGATGTGCAGTTGGACGTAGCCGGCGGCGAAGCGGCGGGCTGTCGAATCGTCGCGGAGGCGCTGTTCGAGGAGGTCGCGGGTGGCTGGGTCGATCCGCTGTTCGAGCATCAGCGACAGCCACTCGGCCAGCTGCTGGCGATCGGCGGTGGAAAGTCCGGCGGTGGATGGGCGCGGCGATTGGCTCATGACGTGGCCACCTCCCCGGGCCGGGGGTTGGAAAACTGGTTCAGGCGGTCTTCGATGCAGTCCATCAGGGCCATGCGGATGCGGCTGAGGGCGCGGTAGACGGCGCCCTCGCTGCGGCCGACCCGGCCGGCGATCTGGTCGATGTCGTGTTCGTCGTGGTAGCGCAGTTGGACCAAGGTGCGCTGGGCGGCGGGCAGCTTGCCGAGGCAATGCTGCAGCGCTTCCTGGCGGCTGCCGACGGCGGCGGACTCGGGTGCGGGTGCCTCGAGCGACTGCAGTTCGTGGGCCAGCAATTCGAGGACATCGGCGCTGAGAGCGGTGGGATGACGTTGTTGCTTGCGGCGCCAGTTCAGGACGTGGTGCAGGGCGATGGTCTTAGTCCAGGCGATGAAGTTGCTGCCGGGCTCGAATTTGTGGAACTGGCGCCAGGCGGTCAGGCGGGTGTCCTGCAGCAGGTCGTCGGCGGCCGGATCATTGGCCACCAGGGTGCGGACGTAGGCGCGGAGTGCGGCGTCGTGCTGGCCGAGCAGGTGCAGGAACTGCTCGGTGGCCCCGGTGGGGTCACCGCCGCCGGCCGATCCGGAGCCGGTAGCCGCGGTGGCATCGGTAGGGGTGATTGCGATTGAATCAGGTTCTGGTTCAGGGATGGGCATCCAAGGGAACAGGTGATGGGGCGGGCAGGATTGGACATTGAACCCGGAATAACGTGAAAAGAACATTCTGGATTGCAATTGAGACCGAGTCGCAGTATACAGACGCATGATGAATCCTCTTTCGTCTGTCCCCAGTGGCGGCGGCGGTCGCGGCACTGGTGCTGGTGCTGGCCATGGCACCGCTCCCGGCCAGCATCCGGCCTTGCCTTCGGCCACGCCCACCTCCGAGCGCCATCGCGGGTCCGCGGCCGATCCCGGCGCCGCGACCGGCATCACCGCTGCTGTCGACCACCTGCTGACGCCCTTGTTCGGCCGACTCCCAGGCCAGTTCGACCTGCTGCTCGACCTCCGGCGGCACCTGATCGAGCGCGATCAACCCGGCAGTTGCGTGCGCCTGTATTTCCAGCTGCTGGCTCAGGTGCCGGCCTGGCGCCATCCTGAGCTGGCTGACTTGCGCGATCATCTGGAGCATTTCATCCGCCTGCAGATCGTGCTGGAACAAAGCCGGGAACGATTCCACACCTGCCTCGGACTCCAGCGCACCGGCAGTTTCCAGGACTATTGCCAGCTGATCATGCGCGAGGCCGCCCGGCGCCACCGCGACTGCCCGGAACTCGAGCTGAGCTTCGACTGGTCGGCCGCGTGAGGCCTCCTTGGGACTGCCGGGGGCTGCGTGGGCCCGCCCGGCCGTTGCCGATGTCGGGCCCCGCGCCGCCCCCTGCGGCCCCGCGCCTTGAAATGTGGGGCGTCGTGAACCCGTTGACAGCTTGATGCTCATGCGCCCGATTCCCATTCATTCCAGCGCCGCGCCCCAACAGCGCCCGGTTTGCACCGGCCCTGAATCCCACTTCGGCCTGTCCCGCAGGCAGGCGCTGCAACGGTTCGGCATGGGGTTCGGCGGCATGGCTCTGGCCAGCCTGATGGGCGCTGGCGCGGGGCCGGGAACCGCCGCCGCCAACTCCACCGGGGTCCTCGGCCAGCCTCACTTCCGGGCGCGCGCCAAACGGGTGATCTACCTGTTCATGAGCGGCGGACCGTCGCAGATGGAGTTGTTCGACTACAAACCG
>SKLO01000204.1 GCA_007123195.1 Verrucomicrobiales bacterium
GAATTGATGCATCAGGTTGACGCAGCGGTCAGCGAATACACCCAAGAATCCAAGAAGGCGAACAAGACGCTCCATCCAACGGCGGGTAGCGCTCCAGTTTGAATTCGGGCTTCCCTCCCCGCCGTGGATGAGCTAGACGTTAGGCAGAAATGATGGAGCATCCTGATCTCAATCCATACGTTGCGTGCTTAGAAGAAATTAAGGCGCGTTACCGAATTGTCACCTCATTCCAAACAGGCGAAAGGAATGCAATTTATGACGTGCCGACCACCGAAATTATGGCCCTTCAATTTCGGATGATATTCGAGCTTATTGCTCTCGCGTCATTGGCTGCTAATTCCGGAATCTTCGAACAGAATCAAATTAAGTTCGAGAAAAAGTGGCAGCCATCCCAGATTCTTAAGGACATTAAGAAGCTGAATCCGAACTTCTATCCACAACCAATAATTGAGGAGCAATCGGAGCAGCCAAACATTAAGAATAATCTTGTTTCGATGAAATATGGATACTTGACCCCGGAGATGTTGGTAAAGGCTCACGGATTATGTGGAAATATTCTACATGCGCGAAATCCATTCGGGAAGAAAATCAATCATATTTGGTACCGAAATATGATGAAAGAATGGGCGAATAATATTGTTGCATTACTAAGTGTCCACAAGATTCAACTTCTAGATGACGATGTTTTCTACTTGGTCCATCTACATAGTAAGCCGGATGGCAAAATTCGGACATTTACTTTTCAAAGGGTCGATGCCTAACAATACGCGGCATGGAACGGCGTGAAGCCGCGCCGCCAAAGCACACATCGTAGGCGCCGTCCATGCGCTCGACGTTCTCCATGAAAATGAAAACCACTTACGCGATCCTTGTTCTATCGGCGGCATTCACGATAACCTGTCGTGCCGACATGGGAAGCATTCCCTTCAAGGCTGGTGTTCGGATCATGGAGCCGAATCAAGATGCGATCATCGCCTGGAACGGCAAAGAGCAGCTCCTTTATCTGCAGACCACGTTGGCCGCATCAGAAGCGACCAAGGTGCTTGAAGTCATGCCGCTACCTAGCCGACCAACGGTTGAAGAGGCGGATGTTGAAGTGTTCAAGCGGTGCCAGTCGCTGGTTCCCCGGGTCGTCGTTCGAGATTCCGGCGCGGAACCATTTGGGGGTCCCGGCGTTCCGCCTGCTGCCAGAGTGGTCGAGCGCAAGATGATTGAAGCTCATGACATACGGGTTGTGGAATTGCTCGATGCAGAACGCTTCTCAGCGTGGGTAACCGCCGAATTCGGCGTTGACCACGAAGGTCTTGAGATTCCCGCTCCGTTGCTTGCGGTGATTGATGAATATGTGAAAGACGGCTACAAGTGGTTCCTCTTTGATGTCATTGACGTTGAGAAGGAGTTCGCGAAGAAGACTCCCCTGAGAATCCACTTTGAGACTGACATGCTTTATTACCCGATGAGGATCACGCGAACGGAGGTGGGGCATACGACTGTATCTCTGTCGGTGATCACCAACGTCCTGTTCAACAGGGAAGACTGTGTAGGCATTCCGAGAGAATCAATCAGAGTGCCTGCGCGCCCGGTCGAAATTTCGGGTGCAGAGCTGAATTGGATCGATCCGCCACTATTTGAGTTGCTGGGTCGCCCGCAAGCAGTGCATCTCCGCACATGGGAGATTTCCGGTGAGGTCGATTCCTTCGACAAGGATCTTCTGATCCGAAATCCGGCTACCACCAAAGAAGATTGAGAACCCCAAAGATAGCTGGTGAGCTTGCCTCACAGCTATCCGTTGTTGGACGGGTCCGCCCTCTCGTTGCCAGCGCGGGTTAAGACGACCGAATTCCACGGAGTTTTCCGAACTTTGGATCCGAAGTCATGAAGGATGGGATCAGAATCATCCATGGAAACAAGGATTGGCAACTTCGTTTCTTGGTGGCTTTGTGAGTACTCTTCAAACCACCCGGTGCTGGACAACGGCGCTAATGCGCCGTGCCGCACTTCGGACGTCCGCCTCAACAATGAGGCTGCGTTCGGAACGCGAACTCAACCAGCACCCCGGCCGTCCTGCCCACGGGGGAATGGATCCACTCATTCCGATCGCAGATCCTCGTGCAGTCCGGATGAACCACCCCTGGACGAGGGTCTGTCGGTTTCATCCCCGTTTCCACTGGTGCGGTCGCTTGCATCCTTGTGGTGCGCGGCCCGGCTACGCGATTTTGCCAAAGCTGCACGCCCACACGCCCCCATCAGTCCGGACGTTGACAGATCCGGCCACACTGGCGACCTTGGGGGCATGCACCTCGGCGCGGCCGCGGCTCGATTGCCGACCGGCCGGCCCGGCCCGGGTGCCGGTTCACCATTCAACCCCGTTCGATTCCACCACCACACCACCATGAAGCCCCGCTCGTCCACCACCCGGATTCTCAACCGCCCCGGCCATCGCCTCGCCGCCCTTTGGCTCGCCGCCGGCCTCGCCTGCTCCGCCGCCCCGGCGTCCCCGGCAGCGGACGCCGACCCGGCCCTGCAGCCCGCTGCCGACGACGACCCCGGCTTCGTGCCGCTGTTCGACGGCGAGTCGCTCAAGGGCTGGCAGGGCGACGAGCGCTTCTGGAGCGTCGATGACGGCGATCTCCTCGCCCACACCACCGAGGACCACCGCCCGCAGGGCAACACCTTTCTCATCTGGGAAGACGGGGTGTTGCGCGACTTCGAGCTGGTGCTGGAATACAAGATCGAATCCCCCGCCGCCAACTCCGGCATCCAGATCCGCTCCGAGCACCTCGGCGACTTTGTCGTGCGCGGCTACCAGCCTGACATCGCCACCGCGCCCGACATCACCGGCACGTTCTACGAGGAGCGCGGGCGCGGCGCGCTGGCCCGCCGCGGCGTGCGGCTGCGCATCGACGGCCAGGGCGAATCCGTCGCCGAAACCTTCGCCGACGCCGACGAACTGGCCGGGGCCTACGACCAGAGCGAATGGACCGAATACCGCATCCGCGCCGTGGGCCCGCATTTCCTCACCTGGATCAACGGGGTGCTGATGACCGATGTCATCGACGAGGCGCCCGAGGCGCGCGCGGAGGGCATCCTGGCGCTCCAGCTCCACGCCGGCAGCCCGCTGACCATGCGCTTCCGCAACATCCGATTGAAGGTGCTCGGCGAGGAGGTCGGGCAGAGCGGGGGTGGTTAATGGTTAATGGTTAATGGTTAATGGGGTTCGGCAGCGGCTGGGCCTGGTTCCCGGGCTCTTCCAGGCGGGCAGGGCCGGTGAGGTCGCAGGTTTCCCAAGCCCCCGCGACCATGGCGGACCTCCACGGCGTGATGTTCCCTGATTGCATCACCTGCCGGCCCGCCACTGCCGGGTCAGGCACGCGCATGGCCATGCTGGCGGCCTGCCTCGCCCTGGCCGGCGCGTCCTGTGATCGCCCCAAGCCGGAGCCAGCCTGGGCTCCTGCCGATGCCGATCTGGTGACCTATCACGCCGCGTCGATCTCGGTCTCACCGCCGCACGATGTGTCAAGAGAAGGCGGCGGTTACGCCTCCGGCCTGGTGTTCACGTCCGGGGTGCGCCTCCCGAACCCCCTTTACGGGCCTCACGTTCCACCGGTGAAGTCGCCAATTCTACTCACAACGACTGAGTTGCAGTCGATTGTCCGCGCGCTGGCGGCCGAGTTTTCCGACATGACACCGGTCTACACCTACTCGAGCCAATCAGAGGACCAGCGCCCCGAGTTGGGAACCCCCACCAGTGACCACGTGGCCGGGATGGGAGATTTTTCAGGCGTCAGGATCCGAGCCTTCGGCCACAAGGATGGCAACCATCGTTGCATGTGGCACATGGTCCCCGCGGCCAAGGTCGACGACAGCTTCTGGCGACGCCTGCGAGCCACTCTACCCGACGACGAAAAGTTTGACGACCTGGTCAGCGGCTTACGAACCTACTGGAGCAGGAACGCCGCCCCCCCGGGCACGGAGTGATCCAAGTGAATAGATGACATGGCGTGTCTGGATGTTGGTTTGGTTGACGTAACTGCGGACATCCCGAGGTGCGCCGCCGGCGGCGGGCCGGATTCAATGCCTGCGGTCTTTTTTTGACCCCGTCCGCAACGCCCGCCGAGCCCCCGGGCGGCCGCGCTCACCCGTCCCGCCGGCCGCCCGCTGCGCCGCCTTCATCCCGCCCCCCCGCCGGCTGGCGGCCATAATACATCGTGTAGTAGTCGCGCGCGCCGGTGCGGCCGCGCAGCCGGTCCCACCGATAAATCAGCACCAGCCGGATCACCCGCAGGAACCGACGCCCGAGGCCCTCCTTCATCCACGACCGCGCCGACACCGTGAGCCCTCCCCAGAGGTAGACCGGCGCCTCGCCCGAACCGCGCACCCGGGCGCTCAGTTCCACATCCTCCATCAGCGGCAACTCAGGGAAGCCGCCGTTGGCGCGCAGCCAGTCGCGGCGGAAGAACTGTCCCTGATCGCCGAAACTTTCCCCCACCAGGCCGGCCTTGGCGTGGTTGAGCCATTCCACCCCCCACAGCAGGCCCTGACAAGGCTCGAACCGCTGTCCCACCGCGCCCCCGACCGCGTGCGGGTGCGCCCGGACCAGCTGGTCGAGCCGCTCCCTGGTGCCGGGATCCATGCGGGCATCGGCGTGCAACACCAGCACCCAGCCGCCACGCGCCGCCTCCACCCCGGCGGCGATTTGCAGGCCGCGGCCCGGGTGGGCCGTCAACACCCGGAACCCCGCTCCGCGAGCGGCGTCGGCACTGCCGTCGCGCGAGCCCCCGTCCACCACCAACACCTCGCCGCCATCGCGGTTCCACTGCGCCCAGTTGGCGGCGTTGGCCGCCACCATGGCGCGGTCATTGAGCACCGGAATCACCACGCTCCATCGCGGTCCCCTGATGTCAGCCGGTCGGTCGACCGCCGCGCCCCGCCGGCGCCGCCATCGCGACCCCAGTTCCGCCCGCACCATCCACACCACGAACAGCAGCGCGAACGGATACCACTGCAAGGCGTGCGCCCAAAACGGCTGCACCCAGCCGCCCCCGGCCGCGGCCACCGAGTAACCCACCATTGACAGGCCACTGCCGGCCCACAACACCCACCAGGCCGGGTGGAACCAGCGGCACATGGGCCCGATCAACCAGGTCAGATACCAGAAGTGGATCGTCGGCGACAACAGCCACAACCCGCCGAACGCCAGCAACACGCCCTCGTCGCGGTCGCGCCAGCGCCACAAGAGATACGGCATCCACAACCCGAACAATCCGGCGCAGATCCACGCCGCCAGCCGGATCTGATTGTCCAGCGCCTGGCGCAACAGGTGGTGCACCGGGCCGTTGAACGCCATCTCCGAGGCAAAATGCATGAAGCCCCGGGCCATCTCCGTCAGGCCACCGGCAAAGGGCAGCGCCGGCCCGGCCTGCACCAGCGCGAACAACGCCAGCCCGCCCCAGGCCCGGCGGTTGCCCCGCACCCACGCCAGGGCGAGAGCCCCGCCACCAGCGGCACCACCGTCACCGGCCCCGCGCAGGCTGGCGAACCACAGCCATGGCAGCGCCAGCCCGGCCATCCACTTCATCTGCACCGCCAGCCCCAGCAACAGCCAGGCCATGCCAAGGCGCTTCCGTTGCAGGCACCAGAACATGCCCAGCAACGCCAGATTCATGGTCGAGTCGTGATGCCCCTCGCCGGCAAACGCGAACAACAGCAACGGATGCCCCGCATACAGCAGTGCCCAGCGGATCGACAGACCCGCCCCGCGCAACAGCGACATCAGCACCAGCACCCCGGCCCAATCCGCCAGCAGGAACGCGGTCTTGAATCCGGTTTCAGAATCGGTCAGGACATGCAGTCCGGCGAACAGCCACAGCGTCCCGGGAGGGTAAATCGTGGTCTTGTCCCGGTGGTTCATCCCCTGCCACCGGTCGTCGTGCCACGCCTGCCAGCGCTCGTCCAGCGCCGGCGCCAAGTAGGGATTCTCCCCGGCCGCCACCAGTCCGCCCTCCCACAGCGAACGGTTCATGTCGTCCGACACCGGGTAAGGCAGGAAGCACAACCTCAGCGCCAGCGCCCACATCGCGATCAACAGCCAGCCGGTCCGCCCTTCCCACCGGCGCGGAAAGCACACCAGCGCCGCGGTCGCCGCCAGCAGAATGACCAGGTAGGCCGCCAAGCCGGCGCGCCACTCGCCGCGATAAGCTGGAAACTCCACCGCCAGCCACGCCGCCGGCAACGCCAGCAACATCGCCGCCAGGCACCAGACCGCGGACGGGGACGATTGGCTGGGTCGATCGATCATCAGGAATCAGGTCTGGTTTCATGCCGGGACGCCGCCGCGACGCGCCCGGCCGCAGGAACCCGGGCAGCGCAGGTCCCAGCTTCGACCGGCCGGCGGACGGACGCAATCCCGCCCCGGACGTCGGCGACACGGCGCCTCATGCGAGCCAGCGGCACGGCTGATATTCCGCCACCTGGCGAACGGCCACCGTCCGGGCCGCCGGCCCACCGCCAGCCGGGAAACGGTCGCGAACGGTCACCGCAGGCTGACAATGTCCGCCCGAATCTGAATTCGTCCGCACCCCGAAGAAGAGCCCGCGCCGGAGCGCGCGCTACCGGGTCGGCAGCCGCATGCATCCCGGCTGGGAACTGCTGCTCGGTCTCTACTGCGCCTTCAGTCTGGCCGTTTACCTGCTGCAGCAGAACTACCTGATCGGCCCGTTCCTGCTGATCTCCACCATCGGCTTCATGTCCATGGCCGCCCGCGGCCTGCTCGAACAGCGAGGCACACCTGACCAGGCTTCCCCGCCCAAGCTGCCGCCCGTTCGCCCCCGCCCCCCGCGTCCCCGCGCCTGCATCGAAGGAGCCGCCATGCCCGTCCTGCCCCAGATCGCCGCCCAGGCCGAGGCGCTGACCGCCCTGCGCCGCGACATCCACGCCCATCCCGAGCTGGGCTTCGAGGAGGTGCGCACCGCGGCGCTGGTGGCCGAGCGGCTGCGGGCCTGGGGGGTGGACGAGGTCCACGAGGGGATCGGCGGCACCGGCGTGGTGGGCCTGATCCGCGGCCGCGCCGAGGGCAACCGCCGCGTGGGCCTGCGCGCCGACATGGACGCGCTGCCCATCGACGAGGCCACCGGCGCCCCCCACGCAAGCCAGACGCCCGGCGTCATGCACGCCTGCGGCCACGACGGCCACACCGCCATCGTGCTGGGGGCCGCGCAGTACCTGGCCGCCACGCGGGATTTCGCCGGCACCGCCGTGGTGATCTTCCAGCCCGCCGAGGAGGGGCTGGGCGGCGCCCGCCGGATGCTGGAGGAGGGGCTGTTCACCCGGTTCCCGTGCGACGAGGTCTATGGCATCCACAACACCCCCGGCATGGCGCCGGGCACGGTCAGCGTCACGCCCGGCCCGGCGATGGCGGGGGCGAGCTTCTTCGACATCACCATCACCGGGCGGGGCAGCCACGCCGCCCGCCCGCACGAGGGGCGCGATCCGGTGACGGTGGCGGCCGGCATGGTGCAGGCGGTGCAGACGATCGTCAGCCGCAACCTGCCGGCCAGCGCGGCGGCGGTGATCTCGATCACCCGGCTGCGGGCGGGAACGGCCTATAACGTGGTGCCGGAGACGGCGGTGATCTCGGGAACCATCCGGTGTTTCGACGAGGCCGACCGGACGCTGATCCGCGATCGGATCGCGGCGCTGTGCACGGGCTTCGGCACCGCGCATGGCATGGAGATCGTGCCCGACATCCGCGATATCGCCAGCGTGCTGGAAAACGACCCCGAGCTGTCGGCCGAATACGTCGCCGCCGCCGCCGACATCGTGGGCGCGGGCGCCCGCATCACCGACGACCGCCGCACCGGCAGCGAGGATTTCGCCGACATGCTGCGGGTGGTGCCCGGCGCGTACTGCCGGATCGGCCAGACCGGGGCGGTGCCGCTGCACAACCCCGGATACGATTTCGACGACGCCTGCCTGCCGGTGGCGGCCTCGGTGATGGCGCGGCTGGTGGAACGGCGCCTGCCGGCATGAGTGGGGGCGGCATCAGCGGGAGCGGCACGAGCGGCGGCGAGACGCTGGCGCTGCGGGGGCTGGGGGCGCCGGCCACGGTGCGCATCGACCGTTGGGGCATCGCACATATCCGCGCGCAGGGGCTGCACGATCTGTTCCTTGCGCAGGGCGCCAACGCCGCGCGCGACCGGCTGTGGCAGATCGACCTGTGGCGCAAGCGCGGGCTGGGGTTGCTGGCGGCGGATTTCGGGCCGGGATACCTGATGCAGGACCGCGCGGCGCGGCTGTTCCTGTACCGCGGCGACATGGAGGCGGAATGGGC
>SKLO01000648.1 GCA_007123195.1 Verrucomicrobiales bacterium
CACCAGTCACCCACGATGCCCAGCCACGCCGCCGCCGACTCCCCCGACGCCGACCCCGATCCAGCCACCGCCGCGGTCGGGACCGTGGACCTCACGCCGCGCCAGGCCCAATGGGTCGAGCCGCTGGAGCATTTCCTGCCCGGGTTCGTCGCCGAGTCCGGCTGGCAATGGCTTGACCCCGGCCAGCTGCCGCCCGCCCCGCGCCGACTGCTGGCCCACGACGACGACATGACCCCCACCCTCGAACAGTTCCACCGCGCCGCCATCGACCTCGAAGTCCGCGAATTGGAACAACAGGACGACCTGCTCTCGCGCCTGGTCATCCTGCACGAACACCGCGCCGGCCAGCCGGTCGAGTTCGGCGCCATCTGGATCCACCTTGCCGGCTTCGATCCCGCCGTGCGCCGCGCCATCGAACAAGCCACCGAACCCCTGGGCGGCATCCTCGGCCGCATGCAGGTGCCCCACAGCAGCCACCCGCGCGCATTCTTCTCCTGCAGCGCCGCCGTCGTCGCCCGCCGCCTCGGCGGTTTCGAACTCATGCCCGGCCAGCCAGCCCCCGCCTCCTACGGCCGTTGCAACGAGCTGCGCCACGCCGACGGCCGGGTGTTTGCGGAGATCGTCGAGATCCTGCCGCCCCTGCCCGCGGAATCCACCCGCTGAGCGCCAAATCGCCAGATGATCGGCGCGAGCAAATGCTCCTGAGAGCTATGATGCCGCCGGCATCAACGCCGGTCAGCGGGCACGAGTCGGTGACTGGTCAGGTGAAGAGCCGCAGGCAAGGTGCGGTGGACATTCCTGTCTGCCCTGCCCAGGCCCTGGCCAATGCCAACGACGCCAAAGGCCACAGCCGTGCGCAGCACCTTCCGTCCGGGGCCAAACAATCGCTCCGCTCAACCACCGGTCACCACCTGTGATGCCTCCGGCATCCATCCCGACCCACCGCCGGAACCCAGCGACTCCCGCCACCCGTCACCCACCGTGCCGGCAGCCATCCCTGGCTGCCGGAGCCAATCCAAAGCCAGTCCCGCTGCCCAATCCAAGCCACCAGCAGCCCCTTGGTCCAACCCCTGACCCACCAGCCACCAGCCACCAGCCACCCCGCCAGCCATCCATTCCACATTCAACATTCAACATTTGCCCCCCCTCCCCCATCCGGCCGTCGGCGGTCGAATTCACTGACAACCACGGGGCCCCGGACCTCGTTCTATTCAGGGATGAACAAGGAGACGGAAATGAACCGCGACGATGTGATCGTGATTGGCGGCGGTCCCGCCGGCACCACCGCCGCCGCCCTGCTCGCCGATCAAGGCTGGAACGTGCGCGTGCTCGAGAAGTGCAAGATGCCGCGCTACCACATCGGTGAGTCGCTCATGCCCTACTGCTGGTTCACCCTCGAGCGCCTCGGCGTGCTGCCGCAGATCGAGGCCGAGGGCTTCACCCAGAAACTCAGCGTCAACTTCGTCTCCCCCGACGGCTCGCAATCCCGTCCGTTCTACTTCTTCCAGCACTCCGACCACCCCTCCTCCTACACCTGGCAGGTCACCCGCAGCCGCTTCGACCAGATCCTCTGGGACAACGCCGCCGCCAAGGGCGCCACCCTGCAGGACGACACCAGGGTCACCGGCCTGGTCCGCAACCCCGATACCAACGCCGTCACCGGCGTCACCATCGACGACGGCCACGGCGGTCACCGGAACCTGCACGCCCGCATGGTCGTCGACTGCTCCGGCCGCGACGCCATCGCCGCCGCCAAGGAAGGCTGGCGCACCCGCGACCCCGTGCTCAACAAGATCTCCATCTGGACCTACTGGAAAGGCGCCAAGCGCGATCCCG
Source organism: Verrucomicrobiales bacterium (assembly GCA_007123195.1). Taxonomy (GTDB): domain Bacteria; phylum Verrucomicrobiota; class Verrucomicrobiia; order Verrucomicrobiales; family SKLO01; genus SKLO01. The sequence continues at coordinate 1,837 of SKLO01000648.1, forward strand.
GCCTCGACGCCGGATCCACCACCGTCGCCTACCTGCCCGGCAAGGGCTGGTTCTGGTACATCCCCCTGCAGGACGACGTCGTCAGCGTCGGCGTCGTCGCCGAGCGCGATTACCTGTTCAAGCCCGGCGAAACCCGTGACCCCGCCGAAATCATCACCCGCGAGATCGGCAACAACGCCTGGATCCAGGACCACCTCGCCGAGGGCGAACAATTCGGTGAATACTGGGTCACCGGCGAATACTCCTACCGCTCCCGCTACTGCGCCGACGACGGCCTGTTGCTGGTCGGCGACGCCTTCGCCTTCCTCGACCCCGTGTTCTCCTCCGGCGTGTTCCTCGCCCTCAAGAGCGGCGAAATGGCCGCCGACGCCATCGACAACGCCCTCCGCGCCAACGACGTGTCCGCCGCCCGTTTCGACGACTACGGCAAGCAGTTGTGCGACCACATTGAGGTCATGCGACGCATCGTCTACGCCTTCTACGACGAGGAATTCAACTTCGGCAAGCTCATCCGCGCCCACCCCGACATCCGCGGCCGCCTCACCGACTGCCTCATCGGCGACGTCGACAACGACTTCGAGGAGCTGTTCCAGCGCATCGCCGAATTCGCCGACCTGCCCGACGAACTCGACTACGGCCACCAGGGCCGCCGCCCCCGCCAGCCCGCGCCCGCCCTTGCGTAGCCGGGGAGCCGGGTCGATGAATCAGTGTGACCCAGCCCATCGCCGGCAGGCAGTGTGAGGTAGACATTCCTGTCGGCCATGCCCATGCATCGCCACAGAACCGCCTCCTCGAAGAGGCCATGAATAAGGTCCCCCATTGATGAACTGATCCGCACGATCATCGCCCTTCCTCCGAAAAATCCAGAGTGCGCGTCTTCGCGCCCACGGTCACCGAAACGCGGTCGCTGCCGTAAGCGGCGTTGAGGAAGGGGCTTTGATAGGATGCCTCCGGATGCAAATCCACGGGTGATCCGTTGATCAATGGAAGCGTGAATCCCTCGAGCGAGTTGACGTCGTAACGCGCCATCTCAATCTGGTTGCTGCCGCCGCTGAAGCTGTAGTCCACCTTTTCGGAGGAAACCATCAGCGAATTTGCCCGCACTTTTTCACGAAAGCTTTCGAACGAGGCGTAGCTGTCGATATCCCCGGCATGCAGCAGGATGCGGCCGGTGTCACCGGGTCCCTTGTAGTCCGCCGGAAAGGCTTCGGTTTGCTTTTCGTTCCACCGATGACCGCCATCGAGAAATCTGACGCCAATGCAGGCCTTGCCATTGCCGGCGAAGATCCAGTCGCCTTCCTCGACGATCTCCAGACCCGGGGCATCGAAGCGCATGCTGATGGGGCCGGTGCTGTAGGAGCCGCCGTTCGGACCCGGTTTTTTTTCGGCGATGCGTTGCAGCAGGATGACATTCTCGTGCTGCACGCTCCAGAACGGGTGCTGCGGCCGGCCGCCCCGGGTTCTTTCGATCACCGGATAAACCGCGCCAACCGACGGCGCGGCAGGGTCTTCGAACAGCATGCCGCACCAGCGCTGCTGGCGGGAGATGCCGGTGTATTCGAGCGCCGGATTCTGCAGCGTGCTGCCGAGTAGATAATGCGGGCTGCGGTAGGCGTAGTTGACCAACGCCGAGTCGGGGTCGATGCGGTGGCCCTCGCGATCTGTGTCTTGGATTTTTCCCAGAACACGATTGCGGATGACGAACGGTTCGACCGTCGGGAAGGTGGCTTTGCGCAGCAGAATCGCTTCGGCAGGAAGCTGGTAGGCGCTGGTTTCCATCACCCGCGAGTGACTGGACCCGGCCGGTTGGCCCGGCACGGCATGGAGCAGGTTCTTGTAGCTTTCAAACCCGTTGCCACCGCCCACCGCCCGGCTGCGGCCGCCGCCACGGCGACCGCGCACCGAGATCTGGGCCTCCTCAATGAAAGCGAGATCGAGCAGCAGACCAAAGCGATGGCGGATGACGGGATCGGGCGCCAGTTCATGCAGGTTGAACAGGGCCGGGAAGGAGTATTTCTGATAGGTGTTCGAACCGACCTCGATCCACAACCCCGAACGCGCCCGGCTGCGCGGCCATTCGCGGAAGAAGGCGGTGAGGGCGGCGGCGTGTTCCGCCGTGGTATGGCCGTCGGCCAGCTTGCGATCGCGATAGGCAGGATCATCCTGCAGCAGGGCGGTGACAAGGTAATAGCCGGGGCGTTTGTTGAGGTCGTGGTTCTCGGTGCCCAGCAGCAGGAAAAGATCGTCCGGACCGGTGTCGGCCAAACGGCTTCCGGCGCTGGTCCACAGCCACAGCGCCTCCTTCATCGCGGCCTCGGTTTCCGCCGTCAGACGACCGGGAAAATGCGGGCTGGCGGAGTGGAACAGATGAAGGGTGCGTGCGTAGTCGGTGACGGAAAAGAAAGTCCACGGCGCCTCGCCCGGTTGCTCCGGAGTGGGTGCGGCGATGCTCCCGTTGGTGCGGTTTGTTTCGATGTATTCGTTCGTCCGTGCAAGCAGGCGGGCGTTGGCCTCTTCCACCCTCTCGTTCAGATGGAGCGCGGCGAGCGTCCACAGGTTGTCACCCCAGACGCCTGAAGGCCAGGCCGTGTCCCGGGCGATGGTCCGGCGCAGCGACTGCTCGCGCATTTCAAGTGAGGCGGCATGGGTTTCGGCCACGATCGTTGCGTGATCCGGTTGCCCGGCCGCAGCCGCTGCGGTGGCGGCTCCGATGGTCGACTCATCCGCAAGCGCGGCAACCGAACCGAAGCAAACTGACAAGCTGATGAGACCCAAGGCGCGGAGCGGGCGGAAGCGGGCGGAGCGCGGTAACGGGATGAGCATGGGTAGCCGGGTGAAAACGGGCGGGGAAAGCGGGGTTTATCCCCGTTATTCCGCCAAAGGACTGATCCTTGATGTCCCGCTCCCGTGAGTTGGAAAAGACATTCCTGTCTGCCATGCCCTTGCATCGCGGAAGAACCGCCCTCCACCCGGCCAGCCAGCGCCCGGGGCCGGCCCGCTTCACCTCAGCCGATCGAAAAGTAGTCGGCGCTTTGGTAGCAGCCGTCGGTCATGCGGGCGATTTGCAGCTCGACGTCAGTCAGCAGCGAGCTGGCGCCGAAGCGGAACAAGTCGGGCGTGAGCCAGGCGTCGCCGAGGGTTTCCTTGACCATCACCAGGTATTGCAACGCCTCCTTGGCCTTGCGGATGCCGCCGGCCGGTTTCATGCCGATGCGCTCGCCGGTTTCCAGATAGTGATCGCGGATGGCCTCCAGCATCACCAGCGTGACCGGCAGGGTGGCGGCCGGCGACACCTTGCCAGTGGAAGTTTTGATGAAATGGGCCCCGGCCTCGATGGCCAGCCTGCTGACGAAACGCACGTCGTCGTAGTCGCCCAGCTCGCCGGTCTCGAAGATGACCTTCAGGTGCGCCCCGCCGCAGGCCTCGCGCACGGCCGTGATCTCGTCGGCCACGCGTTGCACGTCGCCGCGCAGGAAGGCGCCGCGGTCGATCACCATGTCGATTTCGTCGGCGCCGCGCGCGACCGCGTCGCGCACGTCGGCGAGGCGGATGTCGAGCGGATACTGTCCGCTGGGAAAGCCCGTGGCCACGGCGGCCACGCGCACCCCGGTGCCCCGCAGGCTGGCGACGGCGTGGTCGACATGAACCGGATACACGCACACCGCGGCGCACGGGGGACAGTCAAACCGAGCGGCCATGGGGCGGGCGGCCTTGCGGCACAGATGGGTCACCTTGCCGGGGGTGTCCTTGCCCTCCAGCGTGGTGAGGTCCATCATCGACACCGCCAGCCGCAGCCCCTGCTCCTTGGCGGCGGCCTTGATGCTGCGCTTGGTGAACGCGGCGGCGCGCTCCTCGACCATGACACGGTCGACGGTCGGGGCAGCCGGCATGGCGAGCCGGCCGCGGCTGGCATGACGGCCGCTGGCGGGGGTCGGGGACTGGGCGTTGGCTGACATGACAGGCAGTTTGCGCGGTCAGCGCGCCGCTGGCAAGGCCCATGAGCACGGTCGGGCCGGGAGAACAAGCGGCAAGCCGACGCAGGGAACGGGCGACCCGCACCCGGGGTTGGATGGGGCCAATCCAACCTGCGGTCGCGGCGCTCGCGAGGGGCCGCGGTCCGGCGGGTCGCCGCGCGCCTGCGTGAGGCCCGCCTGCGCGCCACCTCGCCGGCGCCTGACGCTCGTAATACAAATCGGCAGGACATCCCCTGGCCGCAGCGGCGGCGCGGGGTGATCCCCGGACACGATCGGGTTGCGGTTCGTATTGATCCACGACCCCAGGATGTTGTGCTGTCCTCCCGCCCTGATGGCACCGTCATCCACCAACCAGTTGCAAGTCATGACCGCCCCCGAATCCGACACCGACCTCTCCTCCACCGTCAATGACGCGAACGAACCCAACCCCGGCGGCGACGAGCGGAAGCACGTGGTGGTGCTTGGGGGCGGTTTCGCCGGGCTTGAGTTGTGCAAGCACCTGCGCAATCCGCGCTGCCGGATCACGTTGGTCGACCGGCAGAATCACCACCTGTTCCAGCCGCTGCTCTACCAGGTCGCCACCGCCGGTCTGGCGGCACCCGACATTGCCCAGCCGCTGCGCTCGATCGTCGGCCGACGACCCGAACTGGAGGTGGTGATGGATCAGGTCGAGCACATCGACCTCGATCGGCGCCAGGTCCGCTGCCGGCGGCAGACCCTGGCCTATGACTACCTGGCGATCACGCTCGGGGTGCGGACCAGTTACTTCGGTCATCCCGGGTGGGAAAAATTCGCGCCCGGCCTGAAGTCGCTGGGCGACGCCACCGAGATCCGGCGCCGGGTGCTGACCGCATTCGAGTTGGCGGAGACCGAGCCCGATCCGGCGGCGCGCCAGCAGCTGATGACCGTGGTCGTGGTGGGCGGCGGACCGACCGGGGTCGAGCTGGCCGGCGCGTTTGCCGAGCTGACGCGCAAGGTCCTGCGCCACGATTTCCGGCGGATCAATCCAACCGAGGCAAGGATCGTGCTGGTGGAGGGAACCGGGCGCCTGCTCTCGACCTACTCGGACAGCCAGTCCGACTACACCCGGCGCACGCTGGAGCGCATGGGTGTGACGGTGCGCACCAGTGCGATGGTGGACGATCTGGGGGAGGGTTATGTCCGCATCAATGGCGAGATTGTCCGCACCGCCAACGTGATCTGGGCAGCCGGCATGCAGGCACCTTCGGTGATCGCGGCGCTGGACATCGCGAAGGACCGGGCCGGGCGGCTGAAGGTGCTGCCGGACCTCAGCCTGCCCGGGCACCCGGAGGTGTTCGCCGCCGGCGACCTCGTGCATCTGACACGCGGCGATGGCCGGCCGGTGCCAGGCATCGCTCCGGCCGCGATGCAGATGGGACGGCACGTGGCCGGGGTGATCAGCTACGACCTCAGTGCCCGGGTTCAGCCGGGTGCCCCGGAGCCGCCGCGCGATGCGTTCGAGTATTTCGACAAGGGCAGCATGGCCACGATCGGGCGCTCGGCGGCGGTGGCGGAGACCATGGGGCTGCGGTTCAACGGCTTCCCCGCGTGGCTGGCGTGGCTGTTCATCCATCTGGTGTTCCTGGTCGGTTTGCGCAACCGCCTGCAGGTGTTCATCAACTGGTGCTGGGCCTACATCACGTTCCGCTCCGGGGCACGCATCATCACCGGTGCCAGCCCTGGCCTCCCGACGGCGGCCACCGGGGATCCGCCCGTGCAAGCCCGCCGCGCTGCAGGGGCGCCAGAGCACCCGGAACCATGAGGTGCCAGACAAGGTGCCAGGCCGGTCTCAAGACCACCAGCGGCGGTCCATTCGCAGCCGGCGAACGGGGCCGCGAAGGAAGCGGGCCCACGGAACGAACCACCCGCACCCAGGTCGGATTGGGCCAATCCAACCTACGGTCGCTGCGCCCGCGAGGCCGGGGTGGGACGGGGCGTTGGGGGATTGCGCAGCGGAGGCCGGCGGCATGATCATGCGCGGCGCATGTCGGCAGCCGGTGGGTTGAAGGGGGGCGCGGTCGGTTTCACCGCTCGGATTGCAGGTCGAGGGTGAACGGGAATTCCATCGACAACGGTTCGCCCGCCACATCCACGGTGCCGGGGGTGTGGCCGTGGGCCTCGAACCGCGCCAGCCGCCGGGACTCGGCCTCGAAGGCGTTGACCGGGAAGCGGTCGTAGCTGCGGCCGGCCGGGTGCATGACGTGGTAGCGGCAGCCGCCGATCGCGCGCCGGTTCCAGCTGTCGATCAAGTCGATCGTCAGCGGGGTAACCACCGGTTTGGTCGGATGCAGCGCGGAATGGGGCGCCCACGCCTTGTAGCGAACGCCGGCGACGAATTCGGAGTTGCGCCCGGTGGGATGCAGCGGCAAGGGGCGGCCGTTGCAGGTCAGCAGGTGGCGCTCGCCGGTCATGCCGCGCACCAGCACCTGCAGGCGCTCGACCGAGGAATCGACGTAGCGGGCGGTGCCGCC
>SKLO01000400.1 GCA_007123195.1 Verrucomicrobiales bacterium
GAGCGCCTCGATTTCCTTGCGCAGAATGCGGCCGACCCGGTGTTTGGCCAGGTAGACCTGGGCGATGCTGACACCCAGTTCCTCGCGGACCTTCTCCGGCGGCCAGTTCTTGACCACGTAACAGTAGAAGATCTGGTATTGCTTGGCCGACACCTTGCTCTTCAGCCGTCGCAGGGCGAGGTCGAGCAGGTTGCTCTGCCACTCGCGGTCCCACAGCTTTTCCAGCGTCTCGCCCTCGGGATTGGAATAGCGGTCGATGGTGGCGGTGCGGCGATCGTCGGCGTCGGGCATGCCGAAATTCGACCGCGGGTTGGCGGTTTCCTTCTTGCGGTTGCGCAGCTGGTCCATGATGCGCCAGCGCGCCTGGTTCATGAGGAAGCTCTTGAAGGAGCCGATGCTGGTGTCGAATTTCTTCTTCTGCAGGTGCTTGGCGACGCCGAGGAAGGTTTCCTGGACGGCATCGGAGGCCTCGGCCTCGGTGAGCCCGGCCTTGCAGGCGACGTTGAACACGAAGCCGGCGTAGGTGCGGTAGAACTCGTCCCAGCTGCGCCGGTCCTCCCAGTTGTCCAGCCGTTCGATCAGGGTCTTGCGGGTCTGCGGGTGGCCGGCCTTGTTGCCGCGGGCGCGCTTGCGTGCCGGAGCCTCCGTTTCACCGCCGGAGGAAGGCTCCTTGGCTTCGGGCTCGGGGGGGGTGTCACCTTCTGTCATCCGTCAATATAGCTACGATGCGAAATTTCACCCCGTAAACCACGGAATTGGCGATTCCTTTCAAATTGGGGGCAAACAAACGGACGGCAGTTGTCAGCGGCCGGGGTCGATGAGCCGGCCGGTGCCGCCGCGTGGCAGCTGGGGATTGCAGCCGGAGAAGGAAGTTGCGCGCGGCTCTTTCACGAGGGATTTTCCTCGTGCACCGTCAGCTCGCGGATGATCGCGTTCGCCAGACCCCGCGAAATCTTTTCCGGGATCACCGCATGCGATCGAAAATCGGGCAGCGGGTCGGGCTCCACCGTCAATGCGGTGGGATTCGCGGGGAACCCCTGGCCGATCTGCTGAAGCCGGCCCACATTCATCGTCCCTATGCGGCGCAGGGTCCGCTCGGGCGGCTTCTCAACCTGCCGATGGAAGAGATCCCAGGTTTCGTCCAGCGGGCAAAGAGCGAGCCGGCTGACAGAGGTGTTTTCGCCCTTGAACAGGCTGGCCGACATTTCGCCGGTGGCCTCGTCCCACTTGTCCGAGCAGATCGCCCGGGCGAAATCTTCGCTCGGATCGACGGGCATGGTCTCAGGCGGGGAGTCGTTCGCGGAGCAGGTCGGGCAGGTCCCGATTCGGCACAGTGGCTTCGAACCCTTCGGACTCCAAGTAGAGTTCCGATGTGGCGGCCCCAAACTCGATCTGGACGGCCCGACCGTCCGCATCCCGCCAGGCGAGTTCGATGTGTCCGTCGTCGGTGAGGAAAAGGCTCGGGGTCGCCTGTTCGGGTATATCAAGGGTCGCAAGGGTGGAGAAAAAGACCTCCTGGGACCGCGGCGAGAGCGGCTTTTGGCGGCGTTCACCCCATCCGCCGGAGAAGCACTGGCGGAAATACTGCCAGCGCCCCCATCCGCTCTTGCCGAGTTTTGAGAGGATGAGCCGCTCGCGTGCGGCCTCCCCCGGCTCGAAGCAGCGGACCCGCCCCGGCGACGAGTCGCCAGTGCCGGAGAGAAAGTGACTTGAGGTCGTGTAGGGAGCCGTTGGAGCGAGGATGTCCATCGAAAGAGCAGATTAATCGTATTCCGGCGACAGGGTCGAGAGAAATTCCGGCTGAAGGAGGCCGAAGAAGATCTCCTTGTTGTGGCGGTGGGCGCTTTCGAAACGTCCCAGCCCGTTATCGAAAAAATCGAACTGGCCCGCGCCCAGAGAGAGGTCGAGGTCGAAGATAGAACCGTTCCGGACTTGACCCCCTATGTCTGCCGCGACGCTGTTGTTCAGAATGAGACGCGCCTGGAAGTCCTCGCGTTCAAAGGCGAGGGTCATCGAAATCTCGACACCCTCCACCCCATCGTCGGCGCAGACCGGGCGGATGCGGAGGCTCGGGAAGAGGTCGCCCTCGAAGAAGTCAATGTAGCGCATCCCGAGACGCTCGCCTTCGCCGAAGAAACCGGCGTTACGGATGCGCTCGACGAGCCAGGACATCTCGGCGTGGATGGCGCTCCAGCCGGGATAGGCGCCACGCGAACTGAGGGAGATAACTCGCGGCCCCAGCCGGATCGAAAAGTGGGGGCCCTCGAACGAAACCAAGGGGAGGTAGGTGAAATGAGGCTCCGACCGTCGGATCTCCTCGGACAAACTTACCAAAGGCAGGTCCTTGGGATCGCCATATTTACGACGGATCTGCTGGAAAAGCAGCCCGGGCAGGACACTCCAAGGGGTCGAGGTGACGAAGCGCACCTCTAGGATCGCCTCGAGAATCGGGCACGGCGTGATCCGGGTTGGAACCTCTGAGAGTTCGGGAATACAGAGTGACGCCATGGTCAGGAATCGTGAAGGCGGCGCTCAATCCGCTGGAGGGAGCGCTGAAACTCCGGCAGTCTCCGCTGCAGCACGGTCATCTTCATGGATTCCTTGAGCGGCAGCAGCGGGTAGCCGGTGTAGACGCCCGGCTTGAGCACGCTCTTGCTGACCCCGGAACGGCCGCCGAGCGTGACCTGGGAGGTGATCTCCAGATGGCCGGCGATGCCGGTCTGGGCGGCGATGACGCAGTAGTCGCCGATCCGGGTGGAGCCGGCCATGCCGGCCTGGGCGACGATGATGCAGTGCTTGCCGATGACGCAGTTGTGCCCGATCTGGACCAGGTTGTCGATCTTGGTACCCTCGCCGATCCAGGTGCGGCCGAAGCGGGCGCGGTCGATGGTGGTGCAGGAGCCGACCTCGACGTCGTCGTCGAGCTGGACGATGCCGAGCTGGTCGATCTTGACGTGGCGGCCGTCGCGTAGTTCGTAGCCGAAGCCGTCGGCGCCAATGACGCACCCTGCGTGCAGCACGACCCGGTCGCCGAGCACGCAGCCGTGGTAGACGGTGGCGTTGGCGTGCAGCACGCAGTCGCGGCCAAGGCGGGCATCGCGGCCAACAAATGCGCCGGGCCCGATGCGGCAGCCACGCCCGATGACGGCGCCGGACTCGATCACGGCGTGCGGCCCGATGGTCACGTCGGAGGGGAAGAAGTCGACCTCCTCGCCGATGCTGGCGCTGGCGTGGACGCCGGTGTGCTCACCCGGTTTCGGCGCGTGCGGCCGGATGAGCAGGTCGATCAGGTGACTGAAAGCGGCGCCCGGCCGGTTGACCGTCACCAGCGCCATGTCCTCCGGGGCCTTGGTGGCGTCGAAGTCGTGGTGGACCAGCGCGGCCGAGGCCTGGCAGCGGGCGAAGCCGGCGCCGTATTTTTCCGAGGCAAGGAAGGTCAGGTCGCCGGGGCAGGCATCGTGGATGCCGGCCAGCCGGTGCAGTGGCAGCCCGGCCTCGCCGCGCAGCAACCGGCCTTCGGTCCAGTCGATCACCTGCTGCAGGGTGAAAGGCTGTCCGGGCGCGGGGATCTTGGCGGCTGCGGTCGGTGGGTCGGATGCGGGCATGGTGGCTTGGAGTGAAATCGTCCGGTGATCGATGGCCCGGGGGACTGGGCAGGGCAGGGCGGGGGACGGCCCCGCCCGATGACGTCAACCTTGGTCCCGAACCTGGTTCGAGGCAAGTCAGGCCTGGGGCGCCGGCCGGAGCCGGCGACGGGGATTCGCCTGAGCGGCCCCGACCCCGGGCAACCGGGATGGATTGCCGGGGCGAATCGAAGGGCGGGAGGTCTGGGAGGGGGGGCGGCCTGGTTGGGGCCGGCCGCCGCCGCCGGCCTCGTCCCGGGCTGCATCACCGCGGTGGGCGGTGTCAGACCGGGTCGGAGCCGGGCGGTCGGGCGCACGGTCGCCGTGGCGGCGGTCAGGGGGCGACGGCCGCCTCGGCTGGGGCGTCGCGGTTGAGTTCGGTGATCACCGTGTCGGTGAAATCGATCGCGGCACCGGCGTGGAGCAGGAACGGAATCTGGGTGAGGCTGACGCCGGAGCGGTCGAACACCAGGTCATACTGGCCTTCGGAGGTCTTGCGCTCGACCACGGCGAGAATTTCGTCGTAGAGCATCTTGCGCATCCGGGCCTGTTCCTCCTGGATCTGCAGCTGGCGGCGGCGCTGCAGTTCGGCGATTTGCTGCTGCAGGCTGCGGACCTCGTTGGCCTTCTCGGTGTAGGCGGCGATTTTTTGCTGGCGCACTTCCTGGGCGAGCAGGGTGTCCTGGGCCTCCCGCTCGAGCTGCTGGGCGTCCTCGATCAGCTTGCGCAGGGCCGCCTCGCGTTCATTGAGTTCGGTGCGGACCTTGGCGATGTCATCCTGGATCTTGTTGGAGGCGTCCTTGGTCTTGTGGAACTCGGAGAAGGCCCGGTTCATGTCGACGGTGCCGACCCGGATGTTCTGGGCCTGGCTGTCGGTGGTGGTGGCGGTTCCGATGGCCAGCGCGACGGCGAGGCTCGGGATGAGGCGGAGCATGGATTTCATGGATCTGGGTGAAGTGGCGCGCAGGTTGGCGGGCGGTTGGTTGAGCGTTGCGCGCAGGGCGCGGGGCGCGGGGCGCCATGGCCCACGCGGGGTGGTGGCGCCGATGGCGGGTGTTCGGAGATGACTGGGTCGGGATTAGAACTGGTAGCCGATGTTGAAGTTGAAGCGACCGCTGTTGTCGTTGAATTCGTCGCTCTGCAGCGGGTAACCGTAATCGAGCCGGATCGGCCCGATCGGCAGGTAGAGACGGATGCCGATGCCGACGTTGGAGTTGAAGTCGCCGCTGAAGCTGTAGGAATCCTCGCTGACGAGGCCGGCGTCGTAGAACAGGGCGCCGCGCACGTTTTCGATCACCGGGAACGTCAGTTCGGTGGAGAAGAACACTGAGGTGCGACCACCGATGGGCTCGCCCCGTTCATCCTTCGGGCCGACATCGCGGAAATCGAAGCCGCGCAGGGTGTTCGCGCCGCCGAGGAACAAGCGCTCGAAGATGGGCACCTCGTCGCCGCTGGTGGGATCGACGGTGTTGACCGATCCCTGGATGCTGACGATGGCGTCGCCCGGCAGGTTGAAGAACTGGATCGCGGAGGCGTTGAGGCCGTAGACGTCGACGTCGCCGCCGAACACGGTGCCGGACAGGAAGCCGCCGAACTCGACACGGTGGCCGCTGCGCGGGATGAACACGCTGTCGCGGGTGTCGCTGACGATCGAGGCCTCGCCCTTGCTCTGGAGGAAATCGCCCTCCTCGGCGCGGATGATGTCCGAAGCCTGGTCGTCGATGTTGCGGATGCTGACGTTCTGCAGGCGGTAGCCGACTTGGAAGAAGGCGGTCTCGGTGATCGGTTTGCGCATCGACAGGGCGGCGCCGATGGTGCGCTGCTCGTAGTCGTCGCTGAGGAACAGCAGGTCGCGGTAGTAGGCCTCGCCGGTGAGCGACAGGCGCTGGCCGAGGAACCACGGCTCGGTCAGGCTGACGAGGGCGTCCCGGCGCTTGGTGCCGAGCTGCAGGTTGAGCAGGAAGCGCTGGCCGCCGCCGCGGAAGCCGCCGCGCCAGTTGGTGGCGTCGAAGTTGGTCTGCGACAGGGTGACGAAGCCGACCAGGTTGTCGATCGAGCTGAAGCCGGCGCCGAAGTTCAGGGTGCCGGTGGATTTCTCCCGCACCGAGACCTCGAGGTCCTTGAAGCCGGGATCGGGGGTCGGGGTGGGGGTCAGGTTGATTTCGGAGAAGTAGTTGAGGCTCTCCAGACGGCGGCGGCTGACGTCGACGTTGACGGTGTTGAACTCGTCGCCGGGTTCGACCGCCAGTTCACGGCGGATGACGCGGTCCTTGGTGACGTCGTTGCCGGTGATGTTGACCCGCCTCAGGTAGGACATGGAGCCCTCCTCGACATCGAACACCACGATCACCGAGTTGACGCCCGACGGTTCGAGGCTGGTGCGGACCGAGGCATCGGCGTAGCCGCGCGAGCCATAGAAGTCGCGGATGGTCTGCTGGTCGGCGTCGACGAAGGCGGCGTTGTAGGTCTGGCCGCCGACGGTGTTGAACGCGCTGGTGAGCACGCCCTCGTCGAACAACTGGACCCCGCGCAGCGCGACTCCGTCGACGGTGTAGACGGGGCCTTCGCTGACGACGAACACCAGGTCGATGCGCTCCCTGCCGGCGTCCTCGCGGCGGATGTCGACCACGGTGGCCTCGAGGTGGCCGGCTTCCTGGTAGGCGCGCTCGACGGCGCGGGCGTCCTCGTCGAGCTGGCTGTCGCTGGTGCGGCCGCTGCCGGTGATGAAGCTCAGCCAGCCGCGCGGGCGGGTGGTGATGGCCCCGCGCAGGTCGCTGTCGCTGAGGGTGGTATTGCCCTCGAAGCGGATCCGGCGGACCAGCGAGCGGTCGCCCTCGTCGACCACGAAGGTGACCCGCGAGAAGCCCTCCTGCTCGAGGGGATCGATGCGGTAGCTGACGCGCACCGCGCCGAAACCGCGCTTGGCGTAGAGGTCCTCGATGGCGCGCCGGGCAAACTGCAGCTCGGAATCGACCAGCGGGCCGCGCACCTGGATGTTGTCGGCCTCGCGGCGGAGGCGGTCGGAGCTGATGCGGCTGTTGCCGGCGAAGGCGATCTCACCAACCGCGCCGCGGGTTTCCAATTCGACGATGACGCGCACGCCGCCCGCCACCGGCTCGGTGAGGATGCGGACGTTGTCGACGTCGCCGGTGGCGAACAGCGAGCGCACATCCTCCTCGGCGTTGCTGCGCAGGAACGGCTGGCCGATCTGGGTGGCCATGGTGGCGCGCACCCGCTCGGGGTCGATGGTGCGGGCGCCGAGGTAGCGCACGCTGATGTCGCGCACGGTCGGACCGGACTCCTCCATCGGGGTGAGATCCTGCGCCGGGGCGGAGGTTCGGGGCAGGAGGACGAGGGCCGTGACGACGGCCGCGACCAGCAAGGCGAGCCGGCGGGGTGTCGACGGTTTCAAGGCACTTGGAGCGAAGTTCATGCGAGTGGTTGGTGAGCAGGGTTGACGCCGATGCGGGGGCGCCGGCGCGCAGGTGATGCGGTGGCCCCTCATTTGTAGAGGGTGCGGCGCATTGTTCAAGGCGGAAATCGGCCCGGTGTCACGAGCTGTTTGGCAGGGGCGGCTTCGCCGGTTAGGATGCCGGAGTGGACCAGGATTTCTATCGTCAGCAGGCGGAGGCGCCCGACAGCCCGTTCGATTTGTCACTGCGCCCGCAGTCGTTCGACGATTTCATCGGCCAGGAGAAGATCAAGGAGAGGCTGCTGCTGATGCTGCAGGCGGCCCTGCAGCGAGGCGACGTGCTCGACCACCAGCTGCTGTGCGGCCCGCCCGGACTGGGCAAGACGACCCTGGCCAACATCCTCGCGCGCGGAGCCGGCACGCGGCTGCACAGCACCAGCGGACCGCAGATCGAGAAGGCCGGCGACCTGGCCGGCCTGCTGACCAACCTCGGCCGGGGGGATTTCCTGTTCATCGACGAGATCCACCGCCTGCACCCGGCGGTGGAGGAGTATCTCTACCCGGCGATGGAGGATTTCCGGCTCGACATCATCATCGACCAGGGGCCCAACGCCCGCAGCGTGCAGCTGGACCTGCCGCCGTTCACCCTGGTCGGCGCCACCACCCGGGCGGGCATGTTGACCGCGCCCCTGCGCTCCCGCTTCGGCATGCCGTGCCGGCTTGAATACTACACCACCGAACAGATCGCGGCCGTGGTCACCCGCTCGGCCAGCCTGCTGGGGGCGGACATCGACCCCGGCGGGGCCGCGGAAATCGCCCGCCGCTCCCGCGGCACGCCGCGGATCGCCAATCACCTGCTGCGCTGGGTGCGCGACTTCGCCCAGGTGCGCGCGGCCAACCGGATCGAGGAAGCGGTGGCGGTCGATGCCCTGGCGATGATCGAGATCGACCAGGACGGCCTCGACGAGCTGGACGTGGCCTTGCTGGACTCGCTGGTGAACAAGTTCAACGGCGGCCCGGTGGGCGTGGCGACCTTGGCCGTGGCGGTCGGCGAGGACGTGGGCACGCTCGAGGAGGTCAAGGAACCTTACCTGATCCTGCAGGGGTTCCTGCAACGCACGCCGCGCGGCCGGGTGGCGATGCCGAAGGCGTATGCCAAGCTCGGCCTGCCGCCGCCGGTGTCGAGCCGGCTGCCGGACCTGTTCGAGCCACCGGACGACCGCCCCGGCGGCGTGTCCGGC
>SKLO01000059.1 GCA_007123195.1 Verrucomicrobiales bacterium
ATGTTGCTCACCACCCTGCCGTCGACATCGGTGAGGCGGAAGTCACGGCCGCCGTAGCGGTAGGTGAGCCGCTCGTGGTTGATGCCCAGCAGGTGCAGGATGGTGGCGTGCAGGTCGTGCACGTGAACCTTGTCGGTGGCGGCGTAGTAGCCGAATTCATCGGATTCGCCGTGGCTGAAGCCGCCCTTGACGCCGCCGCCCGCCATCCACCAGGTGAATGCGTGCGGGTTGTGATCGCGCCCGTTGTTGCCCTGGGCGGTGGGGGTGCGACCGAATTCACCACCCCAGATGACCAGGGTGTCGTCGAGCAGACCGCGCTGCTTGAGATCGGCGAGCAGGCCGGCAATGGGTCGGTCGACCTCGGCCGCCAGTTCGGTGTGCTTCTCCTTCAGATGCGAGTGCTGGTCCCAGTAGCCGTGGGACACCTGGATGAAGCGCACCCCGGCCTCGGACATGCGGCGGGCCATCAGGCATTGACGGCCATAGTTGTCGGTGGGACTGCCGTCGATGCCGTAGAGCGCGAGGGTGTGTGGCGACTCGCCGGAAATGTCGAGCAGGTCGGGCGCGCTGGTCTGCATGCGGAAGGCGAGTTCGAAGGAATCCAACCGGGCCTCCAACGCGGCATCGGCGGGCGACGCGGAACCGGGGTGCCTGAGCCTGTGGAGGTCGTTGACCAGTCCCAGCTGCAATTGCTGCAGATCGGCGGGCACCTCGCGGCTGTCGAGGTTGTCGATCGATGCCGATTTCATCGACGCGCGGCTTGAGCCGATGCGGGTGGCCTGGTGGATCGGGGGCAGGAAGGCGGAGCCGAAGTTGCGCACCCCGCCGTGGCCGAGGGTCGGATTGATCGTGACGAAGCTGGGCAGGTTCTGGTTCTCGGTGCCCAGACCGTAGCTGATCCAGGAACCCATGCTGGGCCGGACGAAGGTCTCGGAACCGGTGTGCATCATCAGCAGCGCGCCGCCGTGGGCCTCGTTGGAACCGTGCAACGACTTGATGAAGGTGATGTCATCAACCCAGCGGGCGGTGTGGGGGAACAGATCGCTGACCCAGGCGCCGCACTCGCCATACTGACGGAACTCCCAGGGGCTGCGGAACAGGTTGCCGGTCTGCGCGAACTGGATGCGGGGTTTGTCGAACGGCAGTGGCTGGCCGTCCTGTTCTGCGAGCTGCGGCTTGTAGTCGAATGTGTCGACATGTGAGGGTCCGCCGTGCATGAACAGGAAGATCACCCTTTTGGCGCGTGGCGGGTGGTGGGTGGGCCTGGCTGCGAGCGGGTTCGCAGCGGGTCCCGCGGCCTGTCCAGTGCGGGCGAGCAGATCCATGAACGCCAGCGAGCCGAAGCCGGCGGCGGTGGTCTTGAGCAGGTGACGGCGGGAATGGGTTCTGGTCGCTGGGTCTGACATGATCTGCTGGTGCCTGCCTGAGGCGGTCAATCGGTCAATCAATGAAGATGAATTCGTTGGCGGCCAGCATGGCACGCACGAGGGCGGTCCATGCGGCGGCGTTACGGGCGTCGGGGTCGGCCACATCGGCCAGGGTGGTGCCGGCCTGCTCGACAAATTCCAGGGCGCGCGCGGTTTCCTCCGGGGCCGGCTGGCGGGCGTAGAGCAACCGGAACAGGTCGGCGACGCGCGATTCCGGGTCGGCGTCCCCATTGAGGCGCGCGGTGGCGATGCGCCCGGCCTGCTCATGCACCAGCGGACTGTTGAGCATGAACAAGGCCTGATGCGGAACCACGGTGGCGGGACGCTGTTCGATGTGGTTGGCGGTTTCGACGTAGTCGAAGGTGGAGAACATCTCGTAGAGGTTGGCGCGGTTGACCGGCAGGTAGACCGCGCGGCGGGCGGCGTCGGTGTCGGGGGCCTTGCCGCCGAGGGACAGGTCGAGCGCATCACCGACCGCCAGCACGGCGTCGCGAATGGGTTCGGCTTCAAGCCGGCGGCGGTCGCGGCGCCACCACAGGAGGTTTTCGGGATCGGCCTCAGCGTAGTCGACGGCCATTGCCGGCTTAGGATCACTGGCCATCTGATAGGTGGCGGACAGCATGATCAGGCGGTGCAGTTGTTTCATGGACCACCCTTCATCCAGCCAGCGACGAGCCAGCCAATCGAGCAATTCGGGATGGGTCGGGGCCTCGGCGCTGAGGCCGAAATTCGACGGGCTGCGCACGATCGCCTGGCCGAAGTGCCACATCCACACCCGGTTGACCATCACGCGGGCGGTCAGCGGGTTGTCCTCCGAGGCGATCCATTGGGCCAGCTCAAGCCGCCCGCTCTGGTCAGCGGGCATGGCCGGCGCCGGGGCGGTGCGGGTGAGGATGGCGGGCAAGCCCCGGGGCACAGGGGTTTCGGCCAGGGTCAGGTGGTTGCCGCGGATATGGACCGGCAGGTCGGTCGGTTCGGCCTCATCGGCGGCCATCACCATGGTGAACTTTGGCTGCCCGTCCTTGACCTCCTCAAGATGCTTCTCGGCCGCGGTCACGGCTGCGGCGGCGTCCTCCGGGGCATCGTCGGCAGCGGCGCGCGCGCGAGCCTCGGCCAGCGCGGACGTTGCCTCATCGATCGTCGGCTGATACTCCTGCCGCAGCCTTTCGATCTCGGCGGACGGCCGGGGGCGCTCGTGCCAGCGCGAGACGAAGTCGCGGTGTTCCATCGACCTGGTGCTGTAGAAAATCCCCGCCAAGGCGTAGTATTCCTCGATGCTGACAGGATCGAACTTGTGGTCGTGGCAGCGGGCGCAACTGATCGTAAGGCCCAGCATGGTGCGGGTGACGGTGTCGATCTGTTCATCGACAATATCGATGATCATGCGGTCCTTGTCCTGTTCGGCGAGCATCTTGGGACCGATGACGAGCATGCCGGTGGCGGCGAGAAGGTCTCCCGCGGCGACTTCGTCCGCGGGCGTCGGCAGCAGGTCGCCGGCCAGTTGTTGAATCATGAACTGGTCGAAAGGGCGGTCGCGATTGAACGAATCGATGACCCAGTCCCGGTAGTGCCAGGCGTTGGGCATCTGGTGGTTCTCATCGGCGCCATTGGTGTCGGCGTAACGCACCAGGTCGAGCCAATGACGTCCCCAGCGTTCGCCGTAGTGGGGCGAGTCGAGCAGTCGATCCACCACCCTGGCGAAGCCGGCCGACGAGTCATCGGCCAGAAAGTCGTCAAGTTCCTCCGTGGTCGGCGGCAGACCGGTCAGATCAAAGGTGGCACGCCGCAGCAGGGTGGCCTTGTCGGCCGGCGGTGCCGGGCGCATGCCGGCGGACTCCAGCCGACTGAGGATGAAGTGGTCGATCGGGTTCTGCGGCCAGTCGCTGTCCTGAACCTCGGGAATGCCGGGGTCGCCGATTGGCTGGAACGCCCAATGCGATGCCGCGGCGACAGGGTCGATTCCCCGGGGTGGCGCGGCGGTGCCCTCCTCACGGGGGTCGGGTGCCCCCTGCTGGATCCAGTGTTCGAAATCGGCGATGACCGCGTCCGACAACTTGCCGTCCGGTGGCATCTCAACCGACTCATGGCGAAGCGCCTGGAGGATCAGGCTGTGATCGGTGTCACCGGGAACCACCGCCGGACCGGTGTCGCCACCGGCGCGGATGCCGTCGCGGCTGTCGAGCAGCAGGCCGCCGCGGATGATGTTGGCGTCGGACGCGTGGCATTCATAGCAGTGCTGAACCAGCACCGGGCGGATCTTGGATTCGAAGAACGTGGTGTCTTCGGCGCCGCGGGCGGGGCTCGTCAGGGCCGCAACGACGCCCACAGCCAGCGCCGTCATCCGGCGGAGGCGGCGGTGGCGAGAGACTGGCATTGGCATTGGAATGACCTGCCCGGCGGGCGGGGAACTTCCGAGGCAGTCTTGGATCGGGTGTTGTGAGAAAGTGCGAATCACGCTGGAAACGGACCTGAAGGGCGGTGTTTTTCAGGCAAGACCGATGGTGGGCCTGAACCGCATCGTCGAGCTGGTGGATATGCGGAACCGACCGCCAGCTCTTGGCCGTCGCGCCTCCGATGCACCTGCCTTTTCAGGCAGCAGGCGGGGCGTGGGACACGATCGCGAGCAGTTGCCGCGCCCGGCTGCAGGCCATGAAATAGGCGCCGTGCCAGTCGTGGTCGCCGTCGGGATCAAACGGCTCGAAATCCACCACCACGACCGCCAGCGCATCGAGCCCCTTGGCCCGGTTGGCCGACACGTGGCGCAGCACCTTGTCGCCGGCCTTGGACGGCGGAACCGCTTCGTGGGGCACGAGCCGGGCGCCCGCCAGTTCAGGGACGCCCTCAAGGCATGAGCCCTTGAGCGTGCGCCGCCGGTGCACCAGCAGCACGTCCCATGGCCGGCAGTAGCCGTCGCGGCACCAGTCTTCGATGATCCGTCCGACGCATTCCACCGCCGACGATGCGCTGTCGACCCGGATCTGGACCACCTCGGGTCCCGGCGGCAGGCCGTCGGTGCCGCCAAGCCCGGCCACCAGCCGGTCCACCCCCCGGCCCTTCAGCGACTTGAGATAGTCCGCGATCGGCCCGGTGTAACGCAGCGGCTTCGGCAAGCGCACCCGCACCGGATGATCGAGGGTCGCGATCAAATCGCCGGTCACGAACTCGCCGCGGCGGAACTCCGGCCTCTGGGCCGGATCCAGAAACAGGGCGACCCGGCTGCGGCTGCCCTGCTTGAGCAGCCGCACATACATGGCCCACCAGTTGGCGGTGCCGCCGGTGTCGTGATCCTGGGCCTCGTCCACCACCAGGGCGTCCCAGCGCGGCAGGACCGCTCCCGCCTCCAACCGGTCGATCGCTTGCGCCATCAATTCCGGCACCTGCATGTCGTAGAACCTGGCCACGTGCTCACGCGGCGCCTCTGCCGGTGGAGGACTCCACTTCAAGCCCGCTTCCTCGATCAGCGACCGCGCCAGCTCCTCCCATGCCATCACGTCGATGCCACCGTCGCCCAGCGGCGGATTGCAATCGACCACCTTGCGGATCTCCCCGGCGAGCGCCAGGTTATAACAAAGCAACAGAACCCGCCGGCCGCCGCCGCCGCGGGCGAGCCGGACCGCCTTGACCATGGCGTGCCAGGTCTTCCCGGTGCCCGCCCCGCCCTCGACCAGCAGCTGGCGGTTGGCCTCCAGCATGTCCAGCATTTCGAAGTTCGCCAGGCACTGGCGACGGAAAATTTCCTCACTGTGATGGACAAAATGCCGGACCTCGGCGGGCCGCGCGGTGGGTCCGAAGGTGTCCATGAAAAGCGTCCGGGCATCGTCGCCGACCGGCTGGTCGAGGAATCGCCGCCGCCACCATGACTCGAACCACTGCAGGTCGTTGCGATCCGCGATCAGGTCCCATTCGATTCCCTGATGGCTTTCGTCCTGTTCGCCGATTTCGACATCCGGCAAGGCCAGCACCTTGTCGACATACAGGTTCAGCCTCGACTGTGCCTCCCTGGCCGCCCGCTGCAGCCGCCTCAGCACCGCGCCCCACTGGGCCTGCAGCTGGTCGACCGGGTTGCCTGTCGCGGGCTTGCCATCGGCCAGCCAGTTTCCGCTGCCGGCGTGGTGCAGCAGTTTTCCGCCCTTGACCTCGATCACCAGCAGACCTCCGCGGGGGCCGAGCACCAGGAAATCCCCTTCGCGATGGAGGTTCTTGTCCTTGTAGTAGTAGCCCCACCGGACCAGCCAATCGTCCGGCAGGGATTTCAACCACCGCGCCACCTGCAGTTCGCCGGGATTTGCATGTTTCTCCGGGCGGCTCATGATCCATTTGGCCATGGCGCCACCCTAACCGGCACCGGGCCGGGTGCCAGTGAAATGGAACCGGCCGCCAACACACCCACCAAAGCCTCACCCGGGCCGGCTTTGCTCGCCCGGGCCGGGCAGGGTGCAGCCCCGTCCAAAACGGCCCGTCCACCGGGGACCACCTCATCCATGCGCTAACACAGCGCTACTGCGCCCGAACCGGGCCATCACCCGGGCAAGCAGCAGCGCTTTGCATGTCAAGCCGTTTCGGATTGCCCGGACCATATCTGTCAGTATCACTTGACATCTGTCACGACTCGTCGGCAGTCTGATTTTTTGTGAAAATTCCCGGGTTTCCCTTTACAAGACAGCGGGCGGGCCGGTATTCTAACCCCAGCGACCTCCCCCTCACTCCCCAGATCCGACAAAACGTAAACCCACGTTTCCAAGGAGAAATTCCATGCACCAAAGCCATCCGGGGCTGACCTCCGGCGCCGCCCCGCGCCTTGTCATCGTCACGTTCGTTCTTTTTTTCAACGCCATCCACGCCGTGGAAGCGGCCGAGCGGGACCAGGATCAAGCCCAGGCCACCGACCAATCCGGGGCCGCCACCGCCGAGACGGCGGCGCGCCTTCACCCGGGACTTGGCAACTACCAGCGCGAAGTCGCCAGCACCTCGAACGAGGCCCGCGAATGGTTTCACCACGGTTTGGAGTGGCTCTACGGCTTCAACCACGACGAGGCGGTGCGCTCGTTCGAACAGGCGGTCGCGCTGGACCCGGACTTCGCGCTCGCGTGGTGGGGCATCGCCTACGCGCTCGGACCGCACATCAACAATCCGGTCATGACCGAGGAACAGTCCGAGGCGGCCTTCGAGGCGACCCGCGAGGCGCTCCAGCGCATCGACCATGCCGCACCGGTCGAACAGGCCCTGATCCGCGCGCTGCCGGCCCGCTATCGGACGCCGCCACCCGAGGATCGCGCCGAACTGGATCAGGCATTCGCCGCCGCCATGGAGGAGGTGTGGCAGCGGTTCCCTGACGACCCTGACGTGGCCACGCTGTTCGCCGAGTCGCTGATGAACCTGCAGCCATGGGACCTTTGGACCCTCGACGGGGAACCGAAGGGGCGCGCCCTGGAGGTTGTCGAGGTGCTTGAGCAGGCGATGGAGCTGGATCAAGATCACCCGGGGGCGAACCATCTCTACATCCACGCGGTCGAGGCCTCGCCGGAGCCGGAGCGCGCGCTGGAGGCCGCCGCACGTCTGCCCGACCTCGTTCCCGGCTCGGGCCATCTGGTGCACATGCCGGCCCACATCCATGCCCGCATGGGTCAATGGGATCGGGCCTCGGACGCCAATGAGCGGGCGATCGAAGTCGATCGCGCCTACTTCGAGGCCGCTCCCGAACCCGGATTCTACATCATCTATTACCTCCACAACATGCACTTCCTCGCCTGGTCGGCGATGATGGAAGGTCGTTATGAAACCGCCCTGCAGGCGGCGCGCGAGGTCGAGCGCGACATGCCGGAACCCCTGCTGCAGGGCATGGCGTTCGTGGCCGACGGCTTCATGCCGGTGACCTATCACGTGCTGATCCGCTTTGGTGAGTGGGACCGGATCCTGAACGAGCCCGAGCCCGACGACTACCGGCTGACCAGCCGCGCCCACTGGCACTACGCCCGCTCACTGGCCCTGACCAACCTCGGCCGGCTCGGTCAGGCGCGCGCAGAGCTGGAACAGCTGGAAGACCTGGCGGAAAAAATGCCCGACCACTGGGAAATCAGTTTCAATCCGTCCAACCAGGTGGCCCAGCTTGCCGTGCTGATGGCGCGCGGCGAACTCGCCTACCACGACGGCCGGCCGGAGGACGCGTTTGCCACCCTGCGCAAGGCGGTTGCACTGGAGGACCGGCTTGCCTACGCCGAGCCGCCGGCCTGGATGGTGCCGGTGCGGCACGCGCTGGGGGCGCTGCTGCTCGCCGAGGATCGACCTGACGAGGCGGAACAGGTTTATCTCGCGGACCTGGAGAGGCACCCCGACAACGGCTGGGCCCTGCTCGGCCTGCGGCAGTCGCTGGAGGCCCAGGACCGCACCGACGAAGCCGGCCAAGTCGCCGCGCGGCTGCAGGACAGTTGGCGGCGCGCCGACGTGCAACCGCTCGCGTCCTGCTTCTGCCACCCCGACGAGCACGAGGCCCGTCGACATCGACACGGCGTGGTCGATTTCCCGGTGTCCGGCAACGAAGCCGCGCAGCGGTCGATCGAGGCCGGCCTGGCCCACCTGCACCACATGATGTATGAGCAGGCGCGCCCCTATTTCGAGGCCGCAGCGGCGGCCGATCCCGACTGCGCCATGGCGCATTGGGGCATCGCCATGACCAGCTTCCAGCCGCTGTGGCACCCGACCAGCAGCGACAACCTCGAGCGCGGCA
>SKLO01000314.1 GCA_007123195.1 Verrucomicrobiales bacterium
CCCCCGGCCGGCAGGCTGGCCTCGGCCAGGCTCTGCCGCTGCACCGGCGCGTTGCTCAGGTCGAGAATGCTGCGGATGGTCGATCCGTCGGCGGTGGTGAATGGCGGTTGCTCGGTCAGTTGGCGCACTTCCATGCGCCAGTCTCAACGACCATCGACGATTTGCCAAGCCCCACCCGGCCGACCCGAAAACCGGCAATGAACCGCCTCACCCCAGGCGCCGCCATCCGCTCCCGCTCCGGTCCGGCCACCGGGATCAGTTGCCCCGCCCGCCCGCTGCCCCTAAAATGGCTCCATGGCCAGGTTCCGACGCAAGAACAAGTCCACCCAAACCCTCGTCCTGCCCGCCAAGGGCATCCCCCGACGCACCGGAGGCAACTGGTTCTGGAAGCTGGTGGCGCTTGCCATGCTGCCCACCCTGCTGGCACTGGTGATCCTGCCCTTCACCCCGTGGGCCAGCCGGGTCAAACGCGGCCTGGTGTCGCTGGTGCGGGAAATCCGCCAGCCCGAGGTCATCGAGCGCGAGGTCGAACGACTGGTCGAACGCGAGGTCGAGGTCATCCGCGAGGTGCCGGTCGGGGTCGATCCCGACGAAGAGATCCAGCCACCGCCGACCGGCTTCATCCCGCGCCGCGAACTCGCGGTTGCCAACGTCTTCAACGGCATCCGCGTCCAGACCGAGATGGTCACCGAGCAGGGCACCTTCGCCACCATCGAGCGCGAGGATCCGGACTCCTTTCTCGCCCAGTTCCAGCTGACCGTGCGGGTGCCCAAACCCAACGACAGCCTCGACGAACTGGCCCGCATCAACGACCACCTGCCGGCCATGTTGCCCGGGCTCGAAACCATGCTGCCGGAGGCCGCCGTCTCCAGCTACTACCACCGGATCTACGAGAACAAGACCAACCGCATGCAGAACTCGCTGGCGCGCCTCGATCGCATCCTCGACCGCCACAACTTCTTCGACCTGGAAACCATTCTCGAAATCACCCATCCCGAAACCGGCGCCAGGGCCCTGTTGATCCAGTCGGAGATGGACACCTGCACGGACGGCTCCGACGGCGACCGCATGCCGGAACTGGACGACTACATCACCATGTCGGCCAACTACCAGCCGTTCACCAGCTACGGCTGGCCGAAGACCACCGACCAGCCCAACCCCCTGCTGCCGCGCTGGGAAGAACGCCTCAAGGAACTCGAGGAGGAGTTCGCCATCCCCGGCCTGTCGGTCGAGCGCAACCGCCAGCTGCGCAACGACATCGACTACGCCAAGCGGGCCATCGCCGACCTCAAGCGGCGCAGTTTTCTGGTCGCCGAGAAGGATCCCTACATGGTGGTGTCGCTGGCCATGCTCGGCGATCACGCCGACAATCCCCACGCGCCCCGCATCGGCGACTACGCGGCGATCATCTACCAAGACAGGATCTACCCCTGCATCGTCGGCGACGCCGGTCCGACCTTCAAGATGGGCGAGGCGTCACTCAAAATCGCTCAGGAAATCAACGAAAACGCCTCGCCCTACCGCCGGCCGGTGAGCGATCTCAAGGTCACCTACCTCGTGTTCCCCGGCAGCGACGAGGGGCGCCGGCAACCCGACCTCGACCACTGGCACCAGCGCGTCAGCGCCCTGCTCGAAGGCATCGGCGGCTTGGGCGAAGGCTACGAGCTGCACCGCTGGCCCGATCCGTTCAAGACCGGCGATGAAACGGAGGAGGAACCCGAAGCCGGGGAGGAACCCGCCGCTCCCGACCAGATCGCCGAAGGCCCGGCACCGGCCGATGAACCCGGGGCACCGGCCGATGCCGGCGACTGAGGCCCGCCACGGCTGACGCCCGGCGGCATGCCCTCCCCGGATCCGGCGCCCGGGCGACGTGGGCTTCCGTTTTCCGCTTTCCGTTCCGCCGCCCGCCTCCGCGGTGCCGCGGCGCCGCCCGCAGGCGATCCGTCTTCACTAACCCATGTCCTTTTTCGTCTTTTCCGCCGGCGACGGATCGCCGGCGCCGGCCTCGACGCCCACCACACGGTTGCGACCGCTGCTCTTGGCCTCGTAGAGGGCCGCGTCGGCACGCTCG
Organism: Verrucomicrobiales bacterium; assembly: GCA_007123195.1. GTDB lineage: Bacteria > Verrucomicrobiota > Verrucomicrobiia > Verrucomicrobiales > SKLO01 > SKLO01. The sequence goes on from SKLO01000314.1 coordinate 2,072, forward strand.
AGCAACTCCTCGGCGGATTCCCCGGACTGCCACCGGGCCAGACCGGCCGAGCCCGTTTGATTGGCCGGAATCCGCGCCAGCGCGGACCCGAGCCGTTCCCTTGCTGCCGCCAGTTCCAAGCCGGGAAACACGATCACAAACTCCTCGCCACCCACCCGCGCCAGCAGATTGCTCGGCGGCAACTGCTGGCGCCAGTTCCAAACCAGTTGCCGCAGCAACTCGTCCCCGGCAGCGTGCCCGTGAAGGTCGTTGAACCGCTTGAAGTGATCGATGTCGACGAAGGCCAGGCACAGCGGCCGCTGATGGCGCTCGGCGGCGGCGATCTCCTGGGCAAGCCACTCGGTCAGCCGGCGCCGGTTGGCCGCGCCTGTGAGCGGATCCGTCTCCGCCAGCTCCCGCAGCGCCTTGGCCTGCTCGTGGATCTCCCGCACGAGCCCACCCAGCCGTCGCATGATCAACAGGAACAGCAGGATGGCGGCCACCGCGGCCACGCGCACCACCCACTTGTCCCCGGTCCCTGACAACAGGATCACCACCGGCACCGCGACCGCGGCCAGGCCCAGGATGAACAGGCGCCGGTTGGCATCCCTGATGCTGACCACCAGCGGCTGTGGACGTTCGCAGGCACTGGGATGCCAGGCGGCGGCAGCGAACAACGTGTAGGCAAGCAGCCACCAGCCGTCGGTCAGCCCGCCTGGCGCATACCAACCCACCGATGTGCCGTGGCCATACGCCAGGTCGGCGACGAAATAGGCCAGCATGCCGGCCAGCAGGAGCGCATGCGCCGTGAGCTTGCGCCGGCGCAGGAACAGCAGCCGCAGGATCATCGGCAACAACATCAGGTCGGCGACCGGATAGGCCGCCGCGACCACCAGCTGGAACAACGACAGATCGGGGTCGTGCAAATACGGCGCGATCAACCCCACCCAGGCCAGCGCGGCAGCCGAGATGCCCACGATCAATGCGTCGCTCAAGGCCCCGTCGTGGCTGTCCTCGGCGCGGCTGAGGATCCACAACGCACCCATGAACAGCGGATAGGCCGCCAGATAAAACGCGTCGGCCACCGACGGAAACGGATCCAGCCCGCGCAAATCCAGCAAATACCAGATAGCATGACCGGTAGTCACCGCGACCAGCGCCGCGGCCATCAGCAGCCAGGCCCGGGGGCGGAACATCGGCCGGCGCAACGCCGCCGACGCGACCGTGACCGCGGCCATGGCGGTGACCGCCACATACAACGCGCTGGCGATCCGGCCGTAGGGCAGCAGCACATAGGCCAGAATCAGCACACCGCCGGCCGCCACCAACCGCCGGGACGCAAAGCTGTTGGCGGGCATCGCACCGGCATCCGCCCCCGACCGATCGCCCGGCTCCCGCTGCTCGCCGGCCACCTTGCCATTGTCTGAAAAAAATCGTGTCATCAATCGTCGGAGCCCGCCCGCGGTCACCACGGCAACGCCCGCGCGCCCATCGAACCGCCCGTCCAAACCCATCCCCGGCATCGAACCGCCAGCAGTCACCGCCTCCCGGCGCGGAGGTGAACCTGCCCCCGCTCAAGCCCTTTGTAAAGGCACCTTCGCCCGGATGCGCCCGCGCCCCCGGCGACCGCGCCCCCCCCACGCAGGGAGCGTCCCGCCCAATCCGGCCGCCCGATCCCACAGGGATCAAGCAAGGCAGTGCCCACCGTTGACAAAGCCCATCCTTCGCCTTCCAACCGCCAGGCACCCCGCGGGGTAGGGCGAGGCGTCCCTGCCGAGCCGCGCGGGCCGAACGACCTTATTTCGCCCCACAACCCCGCAGACCAGACCGCCCGCGCATTGCCCGCGAAAAGCCAAAGCCCCCCGCAAGCCGTCACCTTTTCGCACGCGGTAAAGCGGTGCGACCGCGGGCCGGCGCGGTCAGTGTGGAGTAGACATTCCTGTCTGCTCGCGACACCCCCCGACGGCGTGCCCACGGCCTCGCCCCTTGGGGGGATCGGGTGGCTACCCCCGCGCTCGGGCTGATGAGGCTTGGCCATCGTCCAGTCATGGGCAACGGCAGACAGGAATGTCTGCCTGCACTCTGGACCATCGCTGCCCCCATCTCCGCGCCGGTCCGGCGAACGCGGCTGGCCAGACGGCTCGCCCTGCCGTTGCCAGCGCAGCTCATTCGCCTGGTCAGCGCGATGCGTCCCGCAGGCAGGCCGCCTGCTGGCGTCACCACCCGCCGGCCCAACCGCCACGTTGCCACCCACTCCAAGGCGGCAGCGTTGGCATCCAAGCTGCAGCTTGCACCCCCGCCGACGGCGGCGATGGGTGAGCACGCGCCGCCGCGCTCCGGCCCGTCGCGCCCGTCAAGTTCCTGCCACCCGCTCCACACCGCCCACGTGACCACCACCGCCAGATCCAAGCCGGGTCCGCCGCCCGCGCCCGACGGCCCGTCCGACCGCGTCACGGCCGCCCTCGCCACCAGGCTCAGCCATCCGCTGTTGACCTCGGCCACCGCCGCCTCCAGTGGCCTGCTGCTCGCGCTCGCCTATCCGCCGTTTGAATTCACCGGCCTGGTGTGGGTCGCGCTGTGGCCCCTGCTGGCGGCGCTGTGGCTGACACCGGTGCGCAACCGCCGCAACGGCCGGCCCGCAAGCCCCGCCTGGCGCGGTTTCCGCCTCGGCTGGATCGCCGGCGCGGTGTTCTTCGCCATCAACCTCAACTGGATCCAACACGTCCACCCGGTCGGCGTGCCCTTCCTCGCCGCCTATCTCGGCCTCTACTTCGCGATCTGGGGCGCCTTCGCCGGTTCCATCCTGCGGCTGCCGCGACTGGCCCGCGACCTCGCACCACGCTGGTGGCAGCCTTCCCTGCTCAGCCTGCGCACCGCCCTGGTGCTCGCCGGCCTGTGGGCCGGGCTGGAGTGGCTGCGCGGGCTGGTGATGACCGGGTTCGGCTGGAACGGCCTCGCCGTGGCCCTGCACGAGCAGTTGCCGATGCTGCAAATCGCCGAGTTCGTCGGCGTCGGCGGCGTCTCCGCCCTGGTCCTGTTCTGCAGCCTCATCGCCTTCACCGTAAGTTGCCGCCTGCTGGCCGAGCTGGGCCGGCGCCGGGTCCAGCCGCACATCGACTTCGGCCTCACCATCATGCTGGTGCTGGCGGTGTTCTTCTTCGGCCTCGGCCGCATGCGCGACCACGCCGCACCGCGCGACGACGGCGTCGACCTGCGCCTGCTGCTGGTGCAACCGAACATCCATCAGGACCTCAAGTGGGAGGCCGAATACGCCCCCGAGATCTATTTCACCCTGGAACAACTCACCGCCGCCTATCTGGAAACGTTCCCTTTCGACCTCGTGCTGTGGCCGGAGAGCGCCGTGCCCTACGAATTCCACACCCCGGGTCACCGCGACTTCTTCAACGACCTGCTCGCGCCACAACCGGTCGGCCTGCTGCTAGGCGCCAACTACGCCGACCCCCAGCTCGAGGCGTTCTTCAACAGCGTCATCCTGATGGAGGGCGAATTCGAGCAACACCAGGTCTACCGCAAGATCCACCTGGTGCCCTTCGGCGAATTCCTGCCCCTGCGCCACGTGCTGCCCTGGCCGAAGGTCTTGTCCGAGCAACTGCTGCGCTACGACTTCGACCGCGGCACCAGCACCGAACCGCTGCGGCTCGCCTCCCCGGACATCGACCTGCTGCCGCTGGTTTGTTTCGAGGACACCGTCGGCCGGCTGGTCCGGCGCTTCGTCGGCCAGGGCCGGCCGCAGCTGCTGGTCAACGTCACCAACGACGGCTGGTTCTACGAAAGCAGCGCCGCGCGCCAGCACTTCGCCAACGCCCGCTTCCGCTGCATTGAATTGCGCCGGCCCATGGCCCGCTCCGCCAACACCGGTGTCAGCGCCGTGATCGACGAGGTCGGCGGCCTGCACCCGGCCGACCAGCGCGGCGCTCCCGCGCGGGTGGTCAAGGACCCGGACACCGGCAGCACCTTCATCACCGGCGCCCTGCCGGTCGATCTGCGGCTCGACCCCAATCCCCCGCTGACGCTGTATGCCCGCCATGGCGACTGGTTCAGCGTGCTGATGATGGCGCCCGCTCTGCTATGGGCGGCGGCCGCCGGCTGGCGCTCGCGCCGCGCCCGCCGACAGGCAACCGACGCCACGGCCGCGCCCTGATCCCGCGCGCACCGCCGCCCGGCCGGTTTGGAGCGCATGGAGCAACGGCCAGCATCAGCGTCATCGGGCTCGGTGTTACTTGGTTTTGCATGCACTGCGCAGCGATCCCGCGCGAAGCGCGCAAGGAGGAACGGCATCCCTGCCGTTCAGCCACGCACACCCTTGGCGCCGCGGTCCCATCCCGCCGCGACCCTTCGCGGCAAGGACCCTCCTTCGCCAAGGCTACGGCAGGACATGTGCCGCGGCTCCTTGGGGGTGGCTTGATCATTGGCAGGTGAGTAAACGGCGACCTGCCGGCGCGGAGCGCCCATGGAGGGGGGAACACTTTTGTCCCCGGTCAATGGCTTGCTCATGCGGGGGCGTTGGGATGGCACGAAGCTCCCCGGCAATGGCCTGCAGATGATCCTCACATTGCCATGCGGGCAGGATGCCCGTGCTCCTCTCGGTGGCCCCTCTGCGCCGGGTGCCCCACCCCGCGCGAAGCGCGCAAGGAGGAACGGCATCCCTGCCGTTCGGCCACGCACACCCCTGGCGCCGCGGTCCCATCCCGCCGCGACCCTTCGCGGCAAGGATCCTCCTTCGCCAAGGCTACGGCAGGACATGTGCCGCGGCTTCTTGGGTGGCCCCTGCGCCGCGCATACCACACCCGGGACACGCCTGGCAACGCATAGTGTGGTCACACCATGACCGGGTGCGCCACCATTGCACTTGGTTGATCGGCGCGTTGGCCACGCTGATCGCGGATCTCCCGGCGACGGCGGAAGCCCGCGCCATCAGCTTCGCGGCGGCGGCGGAATTGGCAATGTCATTGGCCACACCGGGCGATCCCACCCCCCGCGGCCCAACCCGACGCGCCGCCGGCCTGTTGGGCGAAGCGATCGCCCAAACCGACGATCCCGCCAACCTGGTGAATCTGTGCTCAGCGCTGGGTGCGCGACCGCGTCCGCCTGATCCTGACAGGGATCACAACAACTGAGGGTGTCGCTACGCTCAACCCCGGATTACCAGTCGGCTTCCAAGTCCGGCCCGCCAGCGGCCTCCGAAAAAGCACCGCCCTCAAAGGCACCAGGCTCTCGGAGGAGCGGCTACGGCAGCAGGTAAAGGGGGAAACTTCGACCGCCGCCCTCCCAACAATTCCTTCAGCACGAGATCAAAAACATCATCGGCCTCTGCAACGGGAAGATCCAAGCGCAGATCGATCCCACCCGGGAAAGTCCCAGCCGCCCCGTGGACATGATCAAGCGCTCTACCATCGGCGAATTCTGGAAGGTCTGAAAGTGGACCAAGGCGCGAGGGCGCAAGAGAAACAGCAACAAGGACGCGCAGACATAATATGAGACAAAAACAACCCAAAACGGCTGCGATTTGCCTTGCCCGATGCCAGCCGCGTCCCTACTGTGCCGCTCCTGGCAATCGTCATACCCCAGCCCTGGCGTGACGTATCGCCAATCCCCAACCACCTTCTGCATGAACCCATCACGCCCCGCCTGGCTCTTCGCCGCCCCTTTCCTTGCTCTGCTCGCGCTCCTGTCGCCCGGCAACTCGGACGCTCAGCAGGTCTTCAAGGCCGACAACACCGACAACCTCAACCTCGGTTCCTCGTGGGTCGGCGGCACCGCGCCCGGCGCCGGCAACACCGCCGTCTGGGACAGCACCGTCACCGGTGCCAACAGCACCCAGCTGGGCGCCACCACCAGCTGGAACGGCCTCACCATCCTCAACCCCGGCGGCACGGTGACCATCAACATCGGCGCCAACACGCTCAACCTGGGCGGCGGCGGCATCAACCTCCTCAACGCCACCCAGGACCTGGTCATCTCCGGCGGTGCCAACAATCTGGTCACCGATCCCGGCGGCGACCTCGCCATCCAGGTCGGTGCCGGCCGCCAGGTCGAGATCCAGACCCGGGTCGA
>SKLO01000024.1 GCA_007123195.1 Verrucomicrobiales bacterium
GCCTCAACCCGGCGCGATCGCCAACCAAGGCACGGCACGCTGGTGGCGGCGGACAGTCATCCCGGCGGCGGGCGCCACCGGCGGGTGAGGCCGGGAATCGGGAGTGCCCGAGGGCAACCCTGTGGGGCGGGCGAGGGTGGCGCAGCGGCCGGGGATACGTGACGCCGGGATCAGGGGTGCGTGCGTGAAGTGGGGCCGCGCACGTTGGAGCCCGCGGCCGGCCGGTTGACGCTGACCTGGGTCGACGGAGATTATCGGCGCTACACCGTCATGAGCCTGCCATGGGATGATTCCCTCGGCCGGTTCCTGCGGGCACTGCTGACGAACTGCCCGACAGGCACATCAACCGACAGGCACATCGACGAGCCGATCCCGACCTTCGAGCGGTTCCGTCGGCTCACTCCGGGCTGGATCACCCACCGCCGCCGATCACGCCGCCGATCACGCCAGCGGCAGGGACGAGTCGGCCCGGCACAGACGGTCGTGCAACTCGCGAACCTGGTCCGCCTTGGGATCGATGCGGTCGCTGCCTAGCGCCCGCTCGAACCGGCAGGCGGCAAATCCCTGCGCCCGGGCCTCGTAGTCCCGCACCCAGACGGCGCGGCGTGGCAGGTGCTCGGCCGCCACCGGCCACACTCCCGGGCGCGGGCGCAGCGAGTCATGGATGCCGATGCGCCACGGCTTGGCGGTCAGGCGCGCCCGGAAGCAGCGCTGGCGGCGGCACATCGTGGCGTAGGTGGGATCGACGCCAAGTCCGCGGAACAGCGCCCGCACCGGTTCGGAATCCGCCTCAAAGGTGCCGTGCATGGCCAGCACCCGCAGCCCGGCCGGGGTGGCATACACCCGCAGATGCCAGTCGGGCCGGGACCTGCTGAGAGCCTCCAGCCGCCGCCAGGCCTGTTTCCGAGGGCCCCCGCGCAGGGCCACCGCCAACCGCTGCAGGGTCACCGCCAACGGCACCGCCAGCAGGGTGGCCAGCACCGCGACGACCGCGAACGCGGCCACCGACCCGCGCCCGATGCCGATCACCAGCGCGGCCGAGATGCCGGCGATCCAGATTGCCAGCGCCAGCCCGGCCGGTGCCTCCATTTGGTCGTCGAGGTCGGCGAACAAGACGTCCGGCGTGTTCAGGCAAAGCGCCCCGTAGGAGTTGCGGGTGATCACCGTGTCGCCGTGACGGCTGACGATTTGCTCGCGGATGGGCAACCCGTCGGCGCCATTGTAGGGCACCTTGCGCTCGCGTCGATGCAACCCGGTGTCGCCCTGGAGCCAGGCCTCGACCGCGGCATACAAACGTTGTTCGGCGTGGATCGCCGCCGCCTCCTGACTTTCATCCGACCAACCGAAGCGGCGCAGGGTCACCTGCCGCCCGTCGTGTTTCAGGGTCTGCTTGGCTTCGGCCCAGTGGTCGGCAACGATCATGGCGGCATCCGGCAGGGGTCTGCGTGCGCCCCGCCCCGGGGGCGGGCTTCAGCCAAACCTCATACCGCAGGCGCCGCCAACCCGCAACCCAAGACCCGTGGGACTCACAGGCTGGGGACCGTCACCACCCGGGAGTAGTGGAACACATTGCCGGCGTAATCGGCCGGGCTCAGGCCGTCGCCGGCATTGCGCCGGGTGATGCCGGCATCGGACAGCACCGAGAGGCTGATTTCCACCGCCCGCAGGCGCCCGGCCGCCAGCTGCTCGGCGCTGACTCCGGCGACGGTGATGTCGGTGTCCAAGCCGGAACCGGTGACCGTGAACCGCCCGGCAGGGGCGTCGCTCGACAGCGTGGCGCGGACTGTCTCGGGCCTGGTGCCGTTGCCGTGGCTCCGCTGCACCTCGACCAGAAACGTGATGGTGAACTGGTGCACGTTCTCGCAGATGAAGTTCTCTCGATCCGCCATTTGCTGCGAGTAGGCGTCGATCGCCGCACCGAGATCCTCCTGGCCGAGGAGGTTGGCGAACGTTTCGTCGGGGTCCACCAGCAGCCGGTAAAGCACGAAGGTCGATGTCTCCGGGTCGGTGCCGCCGTCTATCGGATCCTGATAGCGCAGCCGGTAGGAGACGCAGGAGATGTCGCCGCCGCGGTCGGCCGCGGTTCCCACCTGGCCCAGGTAGCGGTCGGTGGCCGCGGTCATGAAGGTCAGCGCCGCGGCCTCGCTGGAGCCGGCCTGGCCGCGGGTGACGTTGGGCAGATTGGCCGAGGTGTCCATCTCCGCGTGCAGCCAGCCGAAGCGGTTGCCCGGACGACTGACCATCGATTCCAGATCCTTGGCCATGGTGTCGATGAACACCTTGGCCTGGCGCGCGGCGCGAACCTGCGCGCTGTTGCGGGCCCAGGTATCGGAGGCGGTCCCGATCAGGGCCACCATGGCCGAGACAATGATCGCGGTGATCGCCATCGACAGCATCAACTCGACCAGAGTGAAGCCTGGCGTGCGCTGTCCGGTTGGGTTCTGGAACGAAAACTTCATGGTTGGTCCCGGGTTTCTCAGCGCCGGACCGCCAGGTTGCGGCTGAACACCGGCCGATCCATTTCGCCCAGATCGAGCAGGTCGCGCACGTATTCCACCGTGGAACTGGGCAGCGCGTGGAAGTCGGCGGCAAACGCGATCACCGCTTCGGGATAATCGTCCGGCCCGGTGACGTTGGCATTGCCGTGGGGATCGACCACCGTGCCGGGGGTTCCGCGCACCAGTTCACCGTTTTCAAACACCAGCTGGGTCAGGACCGCGACGTAAACCCCGCCCTCCAGCGCCTCGAAATCCTCGGCAAGGATCTGCAGGTTGTCGCCATGGCGGGCGGTCGACTGCACCAGGAAGTCCTGCCCGGCCACGCCGTCGGAGCCGGTGAACGGCGCCAGGGTGCCGTCGGCGCGGAGGTTGCGCGGATCACCGCGATACTGGTAGACCAGCAGCGCGCTGCCGCCGGGGGCCGCCCCGCTGATCCATTGGAACGCCTTGTTGAACGCGGTCGGGAACTCGCCCGCCTCATCGCCCCGCAAGGTCACCAGCTCTTCCTCGAGCGCGTAGGCCAGACGATCCGCCTCCTCGGCGCTGATGGCCCGGCGAATGGTCTGGGTGGCGAGCGAAAACACGGCGAAAAACGTCGTCAGCAAGGCCGCGACGATGCCGATCGCGATGATGGTTTCCACCAGAGTGAAGCCCGTCCGGCGGGTCGATGTGCGAAACTGGCTCATGTTCAGAAGTCGGTCGGCTCGGTATTGCCAATGATCTGGCCGGGATCGCGGAAAATCGAGGTGGAGCCGTTCCTCCAAATCACGAACCCGCCGAAGTTGCGCCGGGCGTCGCCGGTGGTGCGCGGATCACCGCCCGGGTCGCGCACGCCCGAAGCGACGACAAACCCGGGGCCGGAATAGCCCCCTTCGCCGGTCCGGCCGGTGGTGCAGATGCCCTCGGCGTTGAATTCGTAATAGAGATAGCGGCCTTCGTAAAAGCTGCTCACTCCGGACAGGGTCATCTCGTCGAGCTGCCCGGTTCCCTCGCCGTGGTGCCGGTGACTGAAGCGGCGGCTGAAATAGATTCCGTTGGGCAGCAGGAACCCCTCGCGCGCCAGAGACCACTGCCCATCCTGCGGCATGCCGTCCTCGTCCAGCGGCTGGGACACGATCACCACCCTTCGCAGGTAGTTGTCGGACTCGGCGTCATCGATGTCGATCAGCACCCGGCTGTGCGTGCTCTGCCCCATGGCCAGAGCCCTGGCCTCGCTGAACCAGGCCTCGGCCTGGGCCACGGCAGTCGACACGCCGGTGCCGCCCACATTGCGCATCGCCGCCGTGCCCAGCGCCAGCAGGATCGCCATGATCGTCATGACGACCAGCAGTTCGATCAGCGTGAAGCCCCCGCGGGGGCGATGGAGACAGGGTTGCTTCATGAACCAGCAGGACGGTGTGGGGAACGGGCGCTCTGGAAACAACAGCCAACCTCATCCAGGCGCGAAAGCAAGCGGCATCCGTGACTGAAGGCGCGGGCGCCTGCCCCACGACGGGGGCAAGCTGTCTCCTTAACCTCGTCGTGAACCGCTTTGACGACGCTCATGGAAAGTCGCGGATGCTGTGCAGCCTGAGCCGGCCGGTGTTGGGGTCATGATAAAAGAAGATCAGGCCGCGGGCACGGTCGCTGACCGGCCACTGGGAGCTGAAGAAGGGGCGCACCCGGTCCTCGGCGCGGAAGTAGAACGCAGCGTGGAAGGAAGCGGCGCCGTCCTCGCTCTGCGGGCGCACAATCCTGTGCCCGCCCGGTCGTATCCCGAACTGCTGTCCCCCGGTTTCCCCGGCGATGTCCACCGAGGAGGCGTTGAAGAACAGGAATTCCCCGCCGCCGAAACCGGTATCGCGGTCGTCCAGCGCGAGCACTTCAAAGCCGTCGGAGTTGTCGTCGCCCTTGCGCACCAACAGGATCAGCTGCGAAGGCGAGTTGAGCGCCGGCGCACGGCCGAATTCCTGGAACTCGTTTTCCCCGTCCGCCCCGGTCACCGTCTGGCCGAACGACCAGACCGGCGCCCGCGGCACGGTCTGGGGCGGGGAAATCTGGTTGCTGGGGGCGGTCACTTCGACGGTCTGGCCTTCCTCGACCCGCAGCTCGATCGGGTTGTCGTCGGCGGACCTTGGGAATGCAATCAACCTCAGCGTCACTTGCTGATCCTGCGCGGATGCCGTGAACGGGATCGCTGCGGCCAGCGCGGCCAGCAGGAGCAGGCCCCTGACGGCGGCGCCCGGATGACGAATGAACGTGGTAACCATTAGATTTCTGAAGGATTCAACCAGCGGAAGCTGACCACCCGAAGTTGGCGGCCGAACATCCTGTTGGCATCGGACTGGAGTTCGGCCTGGCCCACGTGCGGCTCATCGGCCGGATCGATGTAGTCGGGAACCCGCTGGACCACCGCCTCGCACCAGGCCCGGGCCACCACCCTGCCGCCGGCGTCGAGCTTGTCACCGTAGGTGCGGATCACGAACGTGTCACCGCGCGGTGTGATCTGGCCGGAGAGATTCCGCAGGACGTCCGCCTGATCGACGTAGGCCGCGCTGCCGTAGGCCACCGGCCCCTCCAGAGCCTCGGGAAACGCCGGGTTCATGCTGCTCACCTCGTCCGAGGAAAAGCGCCGCGCAAAGTCGTGGAAGCCGGCGTTGATCGACACTTCGGGATCGTCCAGCGCCGCCTGCAGGGCACCCTTCACCGCCAGCGTCCGGTTGCTGGAATCGAGCCTGCGATTGACGAACTCGGACAACGAAAGGAACGGTCCGCGCAACTTCACCTGACGCACGATCGCCTCCGCCAGCTCATCGATCTCCTGCCCGGTCAGCACCCGGGTGCCGAGCCACTGGTCCGGCTCCGACGGATCGGATTCGCTGCCTGTGACCGGTTCGGCGTTGCCGAGGGCCAGGCCGCCCACCGGCGTGCCTTCGGCCTCGGCCTGGTCGAGTTGCAGCCCCCCGGCCATGGCCCGGTCCTTGTCGAGGTAGATCACCGGCTTGTCCTTCAGGCTGGAGAGGAACACCCGCCAGGCGTCCACCGAGGTGGAATTGATGTTGAACGGCCCTTCCACCATCAGGTGGGCCGCGATCCGGTCGGCCAGACCGTCGCGGAACTGCTGCGCCTGGTCGAACATCTGCTCCAGCCGCTGCTCGTCCAACCCGCCCAAATACGGCACCAGCCGCCGGTTGGGCAGCGGTTCACCGTCGAAAAAGAACGCCCTGGCCACTTCCAGCCGGCTGCGGTCGGTGGCCGTTTCAAACAACGGCACGGCCGCCGACTGCGGCGTGATGGAGGAAAAGAAAAAGTCATCCCAGAGAGCCTTGTTCACCAGATAGGAATGGTCGGCGAGGGTCGCGTCCCGCGGCTGCCCGCTGCCATGGAACTGGCGCTGCCAGGTCCGGAACGCCTGGTCGGGGGCCAGCATCGGATGCGCGTAGGAGTTTCCCACGGCCCGCAGGGTGAACGGGAACAGGCCGCCGACCCCGACCGCGCTGACCACGGGGTCCTGCAGGTTGGGAACCTCATTGGCCAGGGTGAACCCGCCGAGGTGGGCATGGCTCAGGGCCGCGAGGGAAATCGGCGGCACCACCGGGATCTCCTGCTGGACCACGTGGGTGGTGCCGGACTCGGGAGTGTTGCCCCCGCCGAAATAGCCGCGGCGGTTGTCCATGTCGATCTGGACGTTGGCCTCGAAAATCGAGTTCACCTCCTCGACCCACCAGCCGAGGCCGTAATTGTAGAACGAATCATGGTCGTCCCCGTCAATGTGGGGCGGTGAGATCGTGCTGGAGTGAAGAAACGGCCGGCTGGCGAACTTGCGGCCGCCGAACGATCCGCCGTTGGAACTCTCGCTGGTTTCGGTGCCGGCCATCAGCGCGAACTGGAACAGCGGCCAGTGACCGCCGTTCTCAGAGATGTTGATCAGTTCCTGCGCGCTCCGGTTCACGGTCACCACCTCCTGCGGGAACCCCCGTCTCAGAAGGCCGTCGTTGAACTCCCGGGTCGACGTCCCGTCGCCCATGCGGGAGAGCAGCGGGTAGTTGCGATAACCCCACATGTTCGTGGACCGGCTCTGGTGATTGTTTTGAATCAACATGTAGCTGAAGGCGGCACCCCGCCACTCGCTGTCGAGGGCGTAGTTGGTCCCGTCCTCCAGATCGGTCGAAATGCGGATCGCGATCTGGTCGGTGTCCCTGATGGCAAACTGGGTGCCGCCGGCGGCGGAGTGCGCATGCTCGCCCGATCCCCAGATGCTGTTGTGCATCGGAAAAATCACGTCGGGATTCCAGCCCGGCGCCGCCTGCTGATGAGGCTGGAAGCTGTCGTTCTGCGCCTTGCGGAACTGGAACGGCTCCTCCCCGGCGCGCACCCGGTCGTAGGAGAACACCCGGACCTCGCCCGGCTCGAACTCGATCGGGTAGTCCGGGGTGGCGAAATACATGTCGAAGGTGGTGGCCTTCCTGCCGCCGGCGGCTCCGGACCACCCGGGCCGGCCGCTGGCCGCCAGACCGCCCATCGCGGCATAAGCCAGATTCAGCGGTCGCCGCGGGTTCAGCTCCTGGTTGTTCTTGAGCCAGTTGATGTTGAAACCGGCCGACATGAACCGCATCTGCTGGGCGAAGTTCAGGTTGTTCGAGGGATTCATCACCAGCGGCAGGTTGGTCGGGTTCCACAGCGTCACCGACGGCATCATGTGCAGCCTGATGTAATGGGTGTTGGCGTTCGGATCGGTCGGCTCGGGTTGGATCGGTTCCGCGGTCATCGTCACCAGGATCTGGACCTTCACCGGCACCGAGCTTTTGTAAGCGCGCGAGTATTGGCGCAAGAACCGGTCCCTGTCGCCGCTGCCGCCAAGCTCCGGCTGGGCGATCTGCATCGCATTTGGAATCCGATCCGAATGGTAGCTCACGCCCCGGCGCCACGACTCGCTGGTGCCGAGATACCTTGCATGGTCATACAACTGGTAGTAGGCCGCGAGGTCGTGGATCGGCACCCATTCCTGGCGGTTGCTGTCCACCGCTGCATCGGTGAACCGGTAAAGCATGAAGTCGTCGGTGTTCTCGCCCGGATTGATGGGCCGTTCGAGCAAGGTGCTGAGATCGCGCTTCAGTCCGCCTTCGCGAACATCGGCCAGCACCATGAAGGAATAGGGAGTGATCTGGTGGAATCCCCGGGACGGGCGGCCATCGGCGCCGTCCACCAAATCCAGCGACGCCAGCGAGGGCAACGCGGCGAACTGGGCCTCTTCGGACGCGCCCTCCAAGCCGCTCACCAGCCTCGTGGCCATCGAGCCGGGCACCTGCTTCCTGAACAAGCGGTCCGCCAGAGTGGGATCCCCATCGGTCTCATAAGAGTCCGAGGAGACGCGCGCCTTCTGGCTCTCATCGCCGACCCACCAGCCGAAACGACCCTCCGGCGCCCCGTTGAGCGCCTCTGCGTGCAGCCCGAGCAGGCGCGCATCGACCAGCTCCAGCGCGTCCGGTCCCAGCGTGCCGTGGCCCACCAGTTGCACCGCATCCGAATTGACGCCGGGGGTGACACTGGCGTTGAGAGCCACTTCCCGCGCCGTGTCCACGTTTCCGGCTTCGTCGGGGCGAAGCGACA
>SKLO01000347.1 GCA_007123195.1 Verrucomicrobiales bacterium
CAGCCTTCGACGGTGGCGCTGGCCAGGTCGCCGGTGCTGCCGCCGGCGTGGACTCCCTCGTAGTAGGCGTAGCGGCAGCGGCGCACGGGGCGGTGGTTGACCAGCAGGGTGACGCTGGCCAGCAGGCCGGCATTGGGGCCGTCGGTCAGCCAGTGGTAAACGAATTCGCGGCGGTGGCCGTCCTGCTCCCAGACCACGCGCTGGAGGCGGCCGAAGGCTCCGTATTCCATGACGGCGGTGCGGTTACTGGCCGAGCTGATGGAGTGGAGCTTGCCGCGCAGCCAGCCCGGCTGGTTGAAGTCGTAGAACCGGCGCACGATGCCGCTCTGCGAGGTGTGGATGAAGAGGCCCTGGCCGACATCGTGCTGGAGGGTGTTCAGGGTGCCGAGGGCGGGCTGCCAGCCGCCACCGGAGGCGGGCTTGAACCAGTCGTTGTCAGTGGCGTTGGCGACGGCCCCGATCCAGCCGTCCGAGCTGCGGGCGAGGTAGACGAACTGACTTACCAGCCAACCATGGCCGTGGGGCCCGAGCTGATCGGGGCGGGACAGGATATTGGCAAAGCTGCGGGTGTGTCCCCAAGGCACGCCGAAGCCCATTTCGCCGAGGTCGTTGTGGACGAACTTCATCTGCCCGGTGGCGTAGCGGATGGGGCGGGCGCTGTTGTTGGGGTTGGGGACGGATTTGGTCCCGGGTGGGCACTGGATTTCACCAGTGAACTGTTCGACGATGTCTTCGCAATCCCGGCAGAGCGTGCACACCGGAGGATGCTGGTCGCCGGTGTCGCCGCCACTGGAGGAGCTGCTGCCCGATCCGCTGGAGGAATGGGAGTGGGACGCCGATCCAGAACTCGAAGAACCGGAGCCGCTGGAAGGCGAGCCGGAGCCGCTGGAGGGCGAACCGGAGCCGCTGGAGGGCGAACCGGAACCGCTGGAGGGCGAACCGGAGCCTGAAGAGAGATTGGAGCCAGAGGACCCGGAAGAGTCGGAGTTGGAAAAGCTCATGGGCCTGTGTGCCTAACCAAGCAGGCACCAAAGCATGACTGGCGCACGGCCCGATTGGAAAAGGTCGGATGGGGTGGCGGGGTGAGGTGCAGGGGGATGACCACGCCTTCGGCAGACAACAACCTGGGGCAGGGTGGCTTGGTCCGTTCCAAGGAACGCTATGACAAATCGAATCTCAACTCAAGGACAAATTCGAAAAAAGTTCTGAAAAGGTGCGATCAATCCTGGAAACCCTGCTCAACCGCGCTGATTCCGAGCCTGCGGCAAGCGCTGCAAGTGGCTGAAATCCAGGGCGCACGGGATGACGAACAAGCCCTGAACAGCGCGAGACATGGCAAGTCAAGCTACTGGCGCATTCCTCCTTGCCAACAGCAAGCTGCGGGTGCTTGCTGGTTCTAGTATGCAACTCGCTGACGCATTCGAACGGGTGATGGTGCTCAATCTGCCGTATAAGAACGACCGCCGCCAGCGCCTGTCGCGTCATTTGATGGAGTTGGAGCTGGCGGATCCCTCCAAGATCGTATGGCAGCGCGCGCTGGCGGGCGATTGGTCACCACCGCCGGCCTGGTTCAAGGCGGGCAACGGCGCGTGGGGCTGTCTGCAGTCTCACCTGCGCGTGGTTCACGATGCGCTGATGGATGGCATCGAGAGCTACTGCGTGCTGGAAGACGACGTGGTGTTCAAAGCCAACGCGGGGGAGGCGCTGGGGCGGACGATGAGAGCTTTACCGGGGGATTGGGGCCAGCTCTACTTGGGTGGGCAGCATCTGGCGGAGCCCAAGCAGCGGCTGGAGGGCGGACTGTGGCAGCCGCACAACATCAACCGGACCCACGCGTTCGCCCTGCATCGTCGGGCGTTCGTGCGGTTCCAACAGCACATCAGCCATGCGCCGGACTACATTGCGCGGGGGGCGTGGCACATCGATCATCAACTGGGCCTCGCGCACGAGCGGGCGGATTGGCTGGTGTGCGCGCCGGACTGGTGGATCGCCGGCCAGGAGGAAGGTGCCAGCAACATCTCGGGGCGCAACAATCCGCGGATGTGGTGGTTTCGTGCCGGGCTGGCGCAAGGGCTGCCGTTCGTGGTGGTGCCGACGCGGGTCAACCGCGCGCTCAAGGCCCGGATCGAGCGCTGGCTCCACGGCGGCAATAACCTCAAGCCGGACACCTTTGAAGACATCGGACTCGACCGGTGTGTCAACGCGAGCGGCGAACTGGAGCGGTGGATGAGGATGATCTCCATTGAGGCGCTGGACCGCGGCCGCCTGCCCGCGCTTCAGCATCCGGTGCTCGGCGACCGGGTGCTTGATGGACAGCCGTGGCAGGCGGGGGCGTTTGCCGTGTCGGAAGTGCCGCTGGAGGATTGGGCCGCCTATCCCGAGCACGAGGAGTTTCCGCCATTCGCGGTGGCTGCTGCTGCTGCTGCGGCGGCGGGTGGAGCGGGCGTAGGACAGGGCTCACGCGCGAGGGGTGAGGCGGCGGGTGCGCCGAGGCAATCGACTAGGAGATCATGAACAGCGGCGCGTCAACCCAGGCCCGATGGCTGATTTTCACGGTGTATTCGCGTCCGACGGGGTTGCTGCCGCACTTTCTGCGCCACTACCGGGACCTTGGGTTCACGGATTGCGTGCTGGCGGTGCACCAGCGGTGCCAGCGCGGGGAGATTCGGCGGGAGGTGGCGCAGGTGGAGGGCCTGCGGGTGCGGATGGTGCCCTGCTACCAAGGGCCGCATCACGCGGAGAAGGACGCAGCACTGGTCAATTGGCAGCGCGTGAGGTGGATTTCCGACCCGCACGAGTGGGCGGCGTGGGCGGATATCGATGAGTTCTATGAGTATCCGATGCCCTTGGGGGAGATCGCCCGGCTGGAGCCGCGGTGGACGGCGATCATCGGCCATTACATCGACCAGGTGGCGGCCGACGGCTCGCTGCCGCCCGTGGATCCGGGGCGGCCGCTGTCCGAGCAGTTTCCGGTGGCCACGCGACTGCGCCGTGCGCTTGGTTGCACGGATCGCAAGGTGATGATGTTCCGCGGTGTGCGTCCACTGTTGGCCGGCCATCACTTTATGCGCAACGGCACGCCCCACGTACTGACGGGAGTCGTGCGCCACTACCCGTTTACCCGTGGAGTGGCGGAGGCCATGGCCGAACGGCAGGCCATGCGCGAGACAACGGCCAGCGCGCCGGTGTCGTCGCGATTGCGCCGATTCCTAGCCGAATGGGTGAAGCGGGGACGCATTGACCCCGGACTGTATCGACTTAAAACGAAAACATCAGACGCGCAATCCCCATGATCCATCACGAGCAACCCAGGCTGGTGTTTGTTCACATACCCAAGACCGCGGGCACCAGCATCGAGGTGATGCTTGCCCGACAGTTGTGTGGAGTCGCTCATCCAGACGAGCTGGACAAGAGGACACGCATTGGAATGCACCTTCCCGTGCGGGGCATCGACGGCCAGCATGCCAATTATCGGGAATACGCCTTGCAAGGACCACAGACGGGATATTTTCGCTTTTCAGTCGTTCGGCATCCGTTGGTCCGTGCGGTTTCGCAGGTGGCCTATCTCAGAAAGGGAGATGCGGGGATGCAGTTTTTCAGAGGCAGATGCTGGAAGGACTGGCTGATGAAACTGGCCTCGACGCGTCGCGCGATGATCTGGGGGCATGATCTCGGGGCCTGCCAGGTAGATTATCTGATCGACAGTGAAGGGCGGTTGGCGATGGATTTCATCGGTCGATTCGAGCAACTCGACGCGGCCTGGGAGACGATCTGCGCGCGGCTCGGGTTTGCGGCTCCGCCGCCCCTGCCACACATTCTGAAGGGACCGGGGGTCGATCTCGATGGCTGCTTCGACGAGGAATCCAAGGCCGCGCTGGTGGCGAAATACGCGAGGGATTTCACGACGTTTGGCTATTCAGAGGAGCTGCCCGGGCCGGTGGAGGCGAACGCGGACGGACCGGGATGTGCGGCAGTCCACGGGCTGGTGGAGCGGCAGGCGGTCAAGGATTCCGGAGCGGGCGTGTGAGGCCGAAGACTGCCTCCATGACACCGGCAAAGCGCCGGGCACAGCTGGCTGCCCATGCACGGGCCTCCTGCTGCGGCCATTGGCGGAGTTGGGCGGCGAGCGCCCCGTTGGCGGTGCGGCCCGGGTCCACGGTCATGCTCTGAAGCCCCGAATCCCGAAGGATCTCCTCCACTTTCGGCCGGGGCTTGGCAATGGCGACGGCGGTGCCGTTGCGCAGAGCGGCAATCAGGCCGTGCATGCGGCTGGTGACCAACAGGTCGCAGGCGGCAATCAAGGCTTCGAACTGCCCGGGGCTGGCGATGGGAATGTGGTGGAAGGGGACCACGCGAACGGCAGGCTCGCTCTGCAATCGCCGCAGGGTTTCCCTCGGCACCGACCCGTAGGACAAAGCGACGATTCCACCGGCAGGACGTAGCGAATCGATGCGCGCCCGGAAGGCGGCAATGTGCTCAGGGGAGGGCGGCGGGGAGGACCAGGCCGGGTCGGGCGTCAGATGGATCCGGTCGGCACAGGCGGGTGCCAAACTGGCGATCACCTCTGCGGTGCGGCGATCGCGCAGGCAGAGAAGTTCGAAGGTGTCGAGCCGACGGGCGATTTCAGCGCGGATTTCCACCGGCAGCGCATCGAAGTCGCTGGCGCCCTCGCAAATGGCGAATCCGACACGGGTGCAGCGAACCCGCTGGTCGGGCCAATAGCCATTTGGCAGCGACAACCTGAGGCCGGGCTTGCCAGACCGGGGGTGGGCAAATTTCCATGTCTCGTCCCCGCCGACCACCAGGAGATCGAGTTGGAGCGCATTGATGAACTCAAACCACTCATCCTCGCTGGCGGACGCTTTCGCCGGCCCGCTGAGCGGCAGGGAGTCCGCTGCATAACGGTCGAAGGCTTTTCGTTCGTGAGAACTGGCGGCTGCACGGCAGGCCGCCTTTCGCTGAGGGTGTTGCAGGTTGATCACTCGGGCACCCAGCCAATCAGCCAACTCCCGGGCCTGCCACATCGAGCCCCAATTTGCTCCGTCGTGAAGGGTGAGGATGCCGGCCTTTCCCAACGCCGCCTGACGGGTAGCCGCAAAACTTGGCTTTGGTTCAAGGGCCGTGATGCCCGAGACGCTCAGAGTCGCGCCACAAGCGGAGGCGGCGTTCGGATCTGCTGCGCGCAGCATGATCCGGTGCCGGGTGGCGATGGCGGCTGACTCGGGCGGAGAGAGCAGTTCAGCCAGTTCGGGTGCGATAGGTGGCACCAGGCGTTGCGGCCGCGCGGCCATGCGCTCGTTTCGTTCGCGCACTGCGGCGTAGCCCTCACGGGCCAACCGACCCGGAAGGTTGGCAATCGTGGCGGACTTGGCATTGGGGATGGCGGGCGGGCCTTCCATCCGGAGCGAGCGCACCGTGCCGAGGACTGCTGCCCGACGGAGCAGGTCCCGGTCATGATGCGCCGCGCCCACGAGGTCCTCGGCGTAACCATTGAGTTGGAAGAACAGCCGGGAACGGATGGCGATGCGCCCGAAGGTCCCGTCTTTCGGCTTTCCTGAATAGTTGTGGACTGCGGCCACCGCCGGGTCCGAGAACTCTTCAATCAACCGCGCGATCTCCCGGGTGCTGATCTGATTGTCGGCATCAAGATTGAACAGCAGCGCGCCATGTGCCATGACGGCGGAGAGGTTCTTCCCCCTGATCATGTCATACGGCACGCGCCCGGCCAAACGGGCGTAGCGGAACCACCGTGGCCATCGCCGTCCGGCCATCCTGGCCATCACGAACGCTTCCAGCCCATCGTCGCTGCGATAGTCGAGCAGGCACCACTCTTGGCCGGCAAGCTCGATGGCGTCAAGATTCGCCTCAAACACCTCCCGAAGCTGCCACAGGCGGCGATGGCAGTGCGTGCAGAATGAGATCACCGGACGTTTCATGGGGGGACGTGCGATCGGAGCGGGCCGTTCGGCCACGGGATCCATGTTGTCTCCATGGTTGACCAGCGTCAAGCCAGGGAGTTCAATTCGGCGATGACTCTCGCGGACCTGCCGGAAGATTTCCAAGTGTGGCTTGCTGGCTCACGGAGAGCCCCCGCCAATGATTCGGAACCCTTCTCCGAGACGGATCTACGTGGGAGGCTTCCTCAGGAAGTGAGATCCGTGTTCATGGCCTCATTGACGAGACGGAACACGTTGCGGCTGCCCGTGTCCACCCGCGTGCTGATCCGTCCCCGGAACCGGGGCGAGCTTGTCGCAGCCCTTGAAGCCCTGCAGCATAGTGGCATTCCCCGGGTGATTCTCGGAGGCGGGTCCAACCTGTTCTTCGCCCAACCTCACTTCGGCGGTGCGGTGGTCGACACCTCGCTCATGACGGCCGTCGTGGTGCGGGAGGAAAGCATTGTCGCGGACGCGGGTGTTCCCATGCCGCGCCTCGTCCGCGCGGCAGCCCGCCAAGGGCTGGGCGGATTCGAATACCTGGTGTCAGTGCCGGGCACGGTGGGCGGTGGAATCTTCACCAACGCGGGCCGGGGCCGGCGGCTGGGTTTGAACCTGAGTGATTGGGTGGAGTCCGTGGATGTCTACACGCCAGGCGGGTTGCAGACCTTGACACGGGCAGAGTGCGAATTCGGGTTTCGCTGGTCGGTGTTTCAGCGCCAAACCGCCTGGGTCATCCTTGGGGCCAGGCTGCGCGCTCTGCCAGCCGCTCCCGCCGAAGTCGACCAAAGAATACGCATCCGAATGGACTGGGTGAGGCGGCGTCAACACCGGGACAAACCGAATGCCGGGTCCGTTTTCAAAGCCGGCTACAGGATCGACAACCGGGCCTTGCGGGCAGGGGGCGCCGGGTTCTCGAATCGCACGCGAAATTGGATCGTGAACCTGGGAGGCGCCACCAGTTCCGACGTGCTCAAACTGCTCTCAGCCTGTCGCCAAGCCCACCTGGCACGGGGACTCCCGGCGCCAACGCTGGAATGGCAAGTGGTCTGAGATGAATTTTGGATTTTGAATGGGCGGGCCTGTCGGAGCAGACGTTGGCGCCTTCGGTGAGTTCGATTTCGCGTCGGGCGGCGTCGCGCTGGTGGACGGTGGCCACGCCCATGGGATCGAGGCGGAAGTGGACGCCGCCGTCGGGGGCGTAGAAAAGCTGGCTGACGAGGGCGGTGTCGCTGGGCTCGGGGCAGAGGGCGGGGCGCTGCCACGGCAGGCCACCATTGGTGCCGGCGTTGAGCTGGAAGCGGGTGCGGCCGATGGGATCGGGGTAGCCGGCCTGGAAGGAGTCGCGGGAACGGGGCTGATCGCCGTGCGGGCCGTTGAGGGGGCCGGTGCCCGTGGCATCGTCGAAGCGCTGGCGGTTGGTGGTTGCGACGGCTTGATCGGCGTCGTTGAACTGCGTGTGGGTTTGTTCGATCACCACGTCGGCGCTGACGTCGTTGGTGTTGGCGGCGGCGGTGGCGGGGTCCTCGGCGACGAGGCAGGTGATGTCGGGCCGGTCGAGGGAGTCGAAGTGGACTTTGATGACGGCTTTGCGGCCTTGTTCGGTGGACTTGTGGAGGTTGCTGTTGGGATCGAACGAGCTGCCGGACAGCGCCTCACCCGGCAGGGCTGTCCAGCGACGCTGGATGCCCGGCTGCGGCAAGGTGGTTTTGGCGGTGGGGGTCACGATCAGTTAATGGTAGCCCGTCGGGGCTGGCGAAGGCAAGACCAAAGCGATCATTTTCGGGGATGCTTTCGGGAGTCAGGGCGGGATGGTGGTGTTGCGGAACGACTCTCTGTTGCCCCATCGGCATCGCCACCGCCTGGGCGTGCGGCTGGCTCGCCAGACTGATCATCCCACAGGGGCACGCAGGCGGTGAGCGGCGTGGAGACTGGCCCAGCGGCAGTTTCGCGGCTGGCGCTGGCTTTAGCTTTTCGCGGGCAACGCGCGGGCGGTTTGGTCTGCAAGGCTGCGGGACGAAAGAACGTCATCCGGCCTGCGCGGCTCGGCAGGGACGCCTCGCCCTACCCCGCGGGGTGGCAATCCCGCGGGACACTATGCGCTGGCAAGGCCGCCGAGCGGCTCATCACGCGCCTACAAGGCCCACGCAA